>JBGSVG010000295.1:0-15448 GCA_041753095.1 Sphingorhabdus sp.
GCCGCCACGCGCTCGACGTCTATCCGCACGAGTGCCTTGGTTTCATCGACCGGGACGGAGATTATATCCGCCTCCGCAATATGGCGGCGAGCCCCGAGTTGTCGGCCATCCCGGACCGGCGCGAACTGGCGGAACTTCTCCACAGCGGTAACATCTTGGCGCTTTGCCATAGCCACCCGGGCGGCCCCGATTGCCCCAGCGAGGCCGACATGCGCTCGCAAGTCGAACTCGATATCCCGTTCGTGATCGTCGCGACGAACGGCCAAGCGTGCGCGGAGCCTTTCGCGTGGGGCGATACGCTGGTTGATGAAAGCCCGCTGGTCGGCCGCTCGTTCCGGCATGGCGTGACAGATTGCTACGCCCTCATCCGGGCTTGGTATCTGGCGGAGCGCGAGATCGAGTTGCCCGACTATCCCCGCAACTGGGAATGGTGGCTAGACGAACAGGCGGGCGAGAAAGACCTTTACCGCCGCTATTTTGCCGACGCGCAATTCGCGCCAGCTGATCGCCGTCGCCCCCAGATCGGCGACGTCTGGCTTGCCGCTGTCCGGTCGGCGGTGCCTAATCACGCCGGAATCTATCTTGACGCCGGTCTCGCGCTGCACCACCCGTCGTCTGGGCTACCGTTCGACCCGGTCCGGCTATCAAAGCGGGAAAGCCTCGCGCGCTGGACCCCTTATATAACCCATTGGCTCCGGAGGGATTAAGGCTTGCTGCGCACTGTCCACCTTCATGGTCGACTCGGTAAAAAGTTCGGCAAGCGGTTCGAACTTGACGTCAATTCCGCGACCGAAGCTGCGCGCGCTCTCGCGTTCCAGCTGCCGGGCTTTGCCGAATATCTGCGCCACCGCCAGTATTGCGTCTCGGTCGGGCAAGGCACCGTTCTGGACAGCGAATCCATCAACATGCAGCTGGGCCAACAGCGCGATATCCACATCACGCCAGCTGGCGCAATGGCGGGTATCGAGACGATCTTGCTGGCGGGCGTACTGCTGTTCAGTGCCGTGGCCGCGATCTCGGTCATGTCCATGCCGAAGGCCCCGGCGGCCAGCGGCCGCGAGGAAGCGACCAAGACGGCCTCGTTCATTTTCGACGGCGCGCAAAATGTCACGGAACAAGGCCATGTCGTCCCGCTGATCTATGGCCGCTGGCGGGTAGGCTCCGTGGTAGCGTCCTCCGGCATCACGACAACCGACGTCAATCAAGCGGGCGTATCGGCGAACCCCAGCAACCCGTATGGCGGCGGTGGCGGCTACGGCGGCTATATCGGCACGACGCCCGGAATCCTCGGGAGCCCGCACGGCAACCAGTGGACCATTCTGCTAAAGGGCGGCAAGGGCGGGGGCGGCGGGTCGGCGAGAGCCGCACAGGAAGACCCTAACACGCTGCAAAGCCAAGCGACCGCAAAGGTGCTGGACGTCATTGGCGAGGGCGAGATCGTGGGCCTCGTCGATGGCCTCAAGTCGGTCTATTTCGACGAGACGCCGCTGCAAAACGAGGACGACTCGTTCAATTTTGCGGGCGTCGCGGTCGAGCAGCGCGTAGGCCTGCCGGACCAAGATTTCATCCCGGGCTTTACGCAAGCCGAGAACACGCGGGTTATCAATACCGAAGTCACGCAACTGCTGGGTGCCGTTACGCGCTCGATCAACGACGCTACCGTGACGGTAGCGCGCGTGACCATCAGGCTCCCGCAGCTTTATCAGCAAGACACCACGAACGGCGATCTGAAATCGAGCACCGTCGCGGTCAAGATCAGCGTCCAGAGCGACGGCGGGGGCTTTACCGACGTCGAGACCATGACGTTTACCGGCAAGACGAACTCGGGCTACCAGCGCAGCCTCGATATCCGGCTCCCGAACGGCGCGCTCCGCGATATCCGGGTCACGCGCCTGACCGCCGACGCGGCTGTCGCGAGCCTGTCGAACGAGACGTTCTGGGACTTGCTGACCGAGGTTGTCGAGGCCAAGCTGTCCTATCCCGACACGGCCGCGATTGGCCTTACGGTCGATGCTCGCCAGTTCGGGTCCAATATCCCGACGCGCAGCTATGACGTCAAAGGCCTCATCATCGAAGTGCCGACGAACTATGACCCCGATACCGGCTTGTTTGCGGGCATCTGGGACGGAACTTTCAAGCGCGAGTGGACCGACGACCCCGCGTGGGTGCTGCGCGATATCACGCTTAGTAAGCGGTACGGGCTGGGCAACCGGATAGCCGAAAACGTGCCCGACAAGTGGGCCCTTTATGCGATCTCGCAGTATAATAACGAATTGGTCCCGGACGGCTTTGGCGGGATGCAGCGGCGCTACACCATAAATTGCTGCATCAACAACCCGGCGCAAGCCTACGAGGTTCTGGCCTCGATATCGTCGAACTTTCGCGGCATGACATACTGGGGCAGCGGCTCGATTGTAGCGGTCCAAGATCGGCCCGAAGACCCCAGCATCCTGATCACTCCGTCGAACGTCGAGAACGGCGATATTTCCTACGGCCGCATCACGCCGGTGGAACGTCGCCGCAGTGTCGCGCTGGTCTATTGGAATGACCCCGAGGACGGTTACCGGCTGACACCAGAGTTTTACGAGGACCCGGAACTTGTCCGTCGGTTCGGGCGACGCGGCGACAGCGCCGACATGGCCGTCACAGCCTTCGGGGTGTCGCGTCGCGGGCAAGCGCACCGGATGGCGCGATGGATTCTTGAGGATGAGAGCCCCGGGAGCAACAGCACGGCCAGCTATAACGCGGGCGACGATCACGGGTTCGTCGAGCCCTACCGGATTGCCTCGCTGGCCGACCCGATGTTTACCGTCTCGCGCCGGGGCGGCCGCGTCAAAGCCGCGACGCTGAACCAGATCGAGACCGACTCGCCGGTCACGATCACGGCCGGGCAAGTCTATACGCTGCGCGTCATGTTGCCGGACGGCACGAGCCGGGCCCGCACGGTCACGAACGTGCCGGGGGTAGCGACGATCTTGACCGTATCGGGTGCCGCCTATTCAGCTGCCCCTAACCCCGGGGCCGTATGGGCGCTCGAGTCCGATACCATAGCGAACCGTCAATGGCGGATTCGCCAGATGACAACCGACGACCCGCCCTATGCGGTCAAGGCGGTTTTGCACGACCCGACGAAATATGACCGGGTCGAACTGGACCGAGATATCGATACGCCGAACTTCCTCGGCCTGCCGTCCGGGCCGCTGTTGCCGCCTACCGAGATCGTTGCTTTCGAGTTCCTGCTCCAAGACGGCAACGCGGCAATCCCGTGCGTTCAGGTCAGCTGGGATGCCAGCACGGACCCGCGCGTCACTTTCTATCAGGCGCAATACAAGTCGCCGACCGGCAACTGGGAGGCTTTCGCGGATGGCATCGACGTCTCGCGGTTTGTGCGCGGAATCGAGGTCGGCGAGTGGTCGTTTCGCGTTCGCGCGCTAGATAGCCTCGGGCGCAAGACCTCTTGGATAGAGGCGCAGATCGCCCTCGACGGCCAGATCGACGATATTCCGGCCGTAACGGGCCTCTCGATACTAGCCGACCCCGTTGCCCTGACTACAATGATTATTTGGGTCAACCCGGTCGATTACCGCCCGCTACGATACGAGGTTCTGTTCGATGATGCTGGCGTGTTCGCGAACGCGATTTCGCTCGCGATCTTGGACACGCAGGAATACATCATTTCGCAGCCCGGTACTTACTGGGTCAGGACTCGGTTTCTCGACGCATTCAGTGTTCTGGTCCCTTCAATTCTGGTGACGCCCGCCGATCTCCCGGCGGCTAACCTGCAAGCAACATTCGTTCAGGCCACCACACCGTCCGAAGCCGAGAGTTACGTCGGTAACAGCTGGCTCAACAGCATCACCGGTTACTTTTACGACCGGATCGATTCTACTGGCCTCATGTTGGCGGGTGACAGCATCCAACTTGGCGGGGTGGAACCCTTCTTAGCGTGGACAGAATCTGCCTATCAACCACTCGTGAGTGCATACGATGAAGCTGGGGCTGCCCTAGCCGCAGCCGAACTAGCGGAGCTCATTGGACTCGAAGCCCAGACGACTGCGGATGGGAAGATAAACACCTTTGTTTCCGAGACTGAACCAATAGCATCAGCTAACGGAGACCTGTGGTTCAAGGTTTCGAGCGGCGAGTTGCGGCGGTGGTCGAGTTTGGCTTTGGCTTGGAGTGCTCCGCTTGTTGACTTGACGCAAATTTCCCAAGTTACGGCCGCCATGTCGCCCGACAAAAACATTCCGGCGGATCATCTTGGGGCTGTTACTGCTGAAAACATCGCGCTGATCATTTGGGGTCCGACTGTCATCAAAGGCGGCACAAGCATCAAGCTTGATGACCTCACCCATTATGTCATTTCGGAAATCTACGGCGGCACTTTCAATGTCTCGAATGTCGATGGTGCTGCTGACAAGGGCAACGTGTCACTCGCCACGATCACCGGCAATGAGGCGGGTGGGTCGCTGACGCCGAGCTATAATGGAATTGCTCTGCCTAAGTTGCCCTTCAAAGTAACAAAGAATATTGCCACCGCTCCTACTGCGCCTTCGGGCACCGACTGCGAAAGTTGGGTGTCGGGTGAGTTTAATGTTCTCAGTACTAACAACTATGTGGCTATAACGTCGGTCAAGACGCTCGCTCTGGCAAGCGGGCAGACCCTCTATGGTTCTGCTCCTATCGGCTATATTGTCGCCGGAAATGGCGGAGCGGTGCGGACCATGACTGCGAAGTGGCAGTACGCCGTGGCTGGGTCAGGATCATGGAACGATTTCGCGACCGGCATTTCGGGAAGTCAAGCGCAGTCTGCCATAAACAGGGGTTTCCCTGAACCAGAATATGAAGAACCTTGGCCGGGCTACGTCGCGGTGACGCAAAGTAAATCAGGGCTTGCTGCCGGGAATTACGACGTCAGGATTGTGGCCTCTCTTGATGTTGGCCTGCGAACCGTGACACCATACGGTTCGGCATTGATGGAGGCCAAGGTATGAGCCAGTGTTGGGCAATCGTCTGGAAATCGGGCAAATTCGTCTTGCGTTACACCGGCTCGCTTGATGAACATCCGGCAGATCACGGACACCGTGCAGAGGTTCGTGACCGCGCGGTCTGGCCGATTGACCGGGAACCATTGCAGCACATGGGTGAAAGTGTCTCATTCGAGAACGGCGCAATCCTCTTTGATTCATTGGTGGCGGCGAAGATGTTGGAGCCCAAAATCAAGCACGCTGTTCAGGTTGCGATTTTACGCGACTATCCACTGTGGCGACAGGTGAACGATCTAGCGGACCCGGACAGCCCGGAAAAGCAGGCGCGGGCCGCTCGCCGCTCTGCTTTGCGGGAGCGGTCGAATGAGCTAGAAGCGATGGCGCTGAATGCCACAGATCGTAGTGCAATCGAGGCCATTTGGGTCGAAGTTTTAGATTTAGAAAAGGGGAGTTAAAATGTTCGCACTGTTTGGACCAACACTGGGTGATCGCGCCACGCTACTGGACACAGATGTCTTGGTCGTCGGCGATATGGCGGCTGACCCTTCGGGCGCTACGGGAGTCAAAATCCCCGCGACGGCTTTTGTCAAAAAGGACGCTGGTGGAGGCATTCAAGTCACGCGGGTAAGGGTCGGCTCTGGCCCATTACCCGACTACCTTAAGGCGGGCCAGCACCTCAACTACACAGTCACGGGGCATGGTTATTACGGAGTTTTCTATCAGTTAACGCATGATCACACGGGCTCGCTTGACCCGCTAATCGGTGCCGCCGCGATCAACATAGCACCGAAGATGATTGGTAACGTGGGTTCGGACCACCTTCACGGCGTCCAGTTTACTCCCGACATAAATATGACGGCAGGGATCATAACTTCGATTGTCGGTTTCTATTCACTCCCAACAATCCCCTCCGGAATAGTGACGGAGTTCAGCACTGTCAGGGCCAGCAACCCGCTCGGTGCGGGCACAATCACCACGCTCGCTGCCTTACTGGTTGACGACCTAACCAAGGGCGGGACGAATTGGGCTGTTAAGTCAATTGGCAACGGTGTTCGGTCGCTTTTTTGTGGCGGTGTCGAGGTGGGTCGAGACGGCACGCCTTACGCCAAATTCTCTTATGCAGCCAGCGGGACAACGACGCTACAGGGGCGGAACGACTCCGGCGGCTTTCCAATTCGCTTCAACACTAAAGAGATTCGGTTTGGAATAAGCGATGTTGACGCCACGCTTGATGCGATCCTCACGAACAACACGGCAAACGGCAATCTCGAGATTAACCCGCGCCCTACGTATGCGACGGTCATCAAGACTGGACATGCTTACGTCGCGGAAGCCGAGAAACGCCTCGGCATCGGTTTCGATAACGCAGTTCCTGACACACAGCTTCATTTGAAGGCTTCGAACGATAAATCCGCCGTCACGCTGGAGAACACGGCAGGTCCGAACAAATGGACAATTCAACCTTCTAATACTGGCGTAGCCAATGTCGGACTGGGGTTCCGTGACGAGCTTGCTGCGTCGAACAAAACCCGCTGGTATATGGATGCGGCGGGTCATTTTCTGGCGGGCTTTGATAACATTTTCAACATCGGTTCGGCCTCGAAGCGAATTAAGGAGTTCTTCGCAGGCCTCGGTGCCATCAACACTTCCGATGCTCGAATGAAAACTGCCGTCAGAAAGATGCGCAAGGCCGAGATAAAAGCGGGTCAGGAACTCCGCAAAGAGATCGGCATCTATCAGCTGCTGGAATCAATAGCAGAAAAGGGCAAAAATGGTGCTCGATTGCACACCGGCATGACCGTGCAGCGCGCTATCGAGATCATGGAGGCAAACGGCCTCGACCCTTTTGCCTACGGTTTCATCTGCCACAATACTTGGGAAGATGTCTTTAAGCAGGTGCAGACCAACATCGGCGAAATGGTCGAATTGAAGATCGAACATCAGCGGCAGAAGACGCGCACTGTGAAGAAGAAAGCTTTCGATGTCGAAATGATCGACGGCAAGGCCGTTCGCATTACCTCGACCATCAAGGTCGAAGAACCAGTGTTCATCGAACACCCGCTTGTTGATAAATCAGGCAATCCCGTGATGGTCTTAGCCAGACCGGCTATGGCGGCAGTTTATGAGAAACTTGAAAACGGCAAGCGTGGCAAGCTGATCAAAGAAAAAACCGAGGCGGTTTATCAACAGGGCATCTATCACGAACCTGTCATGGAGACCGTGGTTGAAACCCATGAGGTTGAAGCTGAGCCGGTCTATGTAAGTGTGCTGGATAAGCCAGCAGGCGACCTCTACGGGTTCCGTTACGATCAGCTTTACGGCTTCATTCTAGCCGCATTTTGACGGACCGGCATATTGAAATGGCATTGTGGGGCTCATGTTCTTCATGTACGCACGCTACGCGGCGGCGGGGGCATGATCGTTTGGCCGTCGCTTTCGCGGGGACAGTAATCGAAAGGACCCGGCTTTGAGTATTCCGCAAGCATATTTTGAGGCCACGCCGCCGTCGATAGATGGCCCGTGGCTATACGCGTTCAGCATCTTCGGACTTCTCGGAGCCGCGCTCCTGACCGCCGAGTGGCTATGGCGGACCGTCTGGGCGATATTCGAGAAGCCGAGCCCCATGTGTCACCCCATTTCGGTCGCGCGTGCCATCTGGGCCTTAGTGCTGGGCGCGATGATGATTTATATTCTCCCCGACGTGCTCTTGACCATCATGTGGACCGATATCGCGGCGGAGCAGCGCTACCAGCTGTCACGCGCAAACCGGCTGCTGGACGGCGTCGCGATCTTCCCGTTCTTCGGCGCTTGGCTACTCGGTATCGTGTCGGCATCCGTTATTGAGTTCCAGCTAGAACGCCGCCCCATTCCGGTCGATCTGTGGCCCACATGGCAGCGATTGCGTCGCCCGCTCGCGATAGGCGCTATCATCTTGACCATGTCGATTGTGATAGCATTCAGGCGGTGAACCGGGGTGGGGAAATGTCTCTCATGGCTAGCGTGCCGAGCGCTATTTTACTCGGGGTGGACGGTCAATCAATTCTGGCAGTCGCCCTCGGTCTTCTTGGCGTCATGCTCGCCCGGACGGTCTTTGTCGACCGCGAGAACCGCAAACTGGGCCGCCGCCAGAAGCTACGCGAGACCCTGCCGCTGACCGGCGTCGCGGCGCTGATATCCGGGGTGCTGATCTACGACAATCAAATGGGCTACTCGACCGCCGCCATGACGGGGCTGGGGGTAGGCTGGACCGCGATCTTGCTACTCGACGTGATCGGGAAGCGGATAATCGACCCCAGCGCGGGCGTTGCGGCCAAAGACCCCCCCGACATAGGCTAGTGACCGCCTCTTTCTGTTGTGCTACGCACGCGATAGAAGGAGGAACAAATGGACAATCTTCTCAATGTTGACTGGCCGTTCGCGGCCGTTTTGATCTCGGTCGTGATCGCTACCGTCATCGCCTACGGCATCCGGAAGGGCGACTGATGTATATCGATAATCACGCGGTGCAACGCGCCCTCGCGGCGGCGGGGCATTATAGCGGCCGGATTGACGGCGATTTCGGTCCAGCCTCCAAGGCGGCGGCGCGCAAGTTCGCGGCCAGCCGGGCCCCCGGGTATCACGCGACGTGGCATGACGGCCGGGTCCGCATCGCGGTCGAGCAGGCCATCATGGCGGACGCGACGTTCTATTACTCGGCAATCGACGGTATCACGGGGCCCGCGACGCAAGTGGCGGTCGAGCGGTGGCAGGATTTCATCACGTTCCAGCGCCCCTCGCCAAAGCCAGACGCGGGCGTGGCTGCCGCCACGATCTGGCCGCGCCAGAGCGAAATGCTGGCTTTCTACGGCAAGCCCGGCACGAACCACGAGCGCATCATGCCGCCCTACCAGTGCTTTTACGGCGACCAGCCGATCAAGACGATCACGCTGAACGCCAAGTGCGCGGACTCGGGGCTCCGCATTCTGGACCGCGTGCTGGCGCATTATGGCAAGGACCAGATCGCTGCGCTGGGTCTCGACCGCTATGGCGGCTCCTACAATAATCGTCGCATGCGCAACGGCACCCAGCTATCGACGCACGCCTTCGCGGCCGCGTGGGACTGGGACCCGGCCCGCAACGCGCTCCGGACCCCATTCCACAAGTCACAGTTCGGAAAGCCTGAATATGCGGCGTTCATCGACGCACACGAGGCGGAGGGCTGGATTAGCCTTGGCCGCGCGCGCAACATGGATTCGATGCACTTTCAGGCCGTCCGGCTTTAAGCAAAAGGAGAAGAACGATGCTTGATAACATTGACAAGCCGATTGAAGTCACAAGCAACACAATCCCGATTGCCGCCGGGCTGCGCTACGCGCTCGTGATGCTTGGCACCTTTGCGGTCGGCCGTGGCTGGGTTCCGCAGGAAAATATCGAGGGTATCGTGACCACCGTCTTGACGGTCGGGACCGCGCTTTATGGCCTGTATCGGACCTATCGCAACAAGCAAAAGCTGGTCGTTGCAGCCGACGCGGCTCCGAACAGCGTCGCGCGGGTGGTATAAGACCCCGTGTCGATCTTATGGAAATTAGGCGGTATCGCGCTCGCGTGCGTTGCCGCCTATTTTCTTGTCACCATGTATGGCGATGCTCGCTACAAAGCTGGCAAGTCCGACGAACGCTCGGCGTGGCAAGATAGCCGCGTCAAAGCCGAGGCGGGCAAGCTGGAGGCATTCCGGCGGGGCTTGGCGGAACGACAGGCCGCCGAGACGCGCTATATCGAGCGTGTCCGGCAACTGCCCGGCACGGTCCAGACGATAATCGAAAGGTCAACCGAATATGCTCAAACGCCTGATGGTGCTTTCCAGTGCCTTCCTGCTGACCGCGTGCTTTGGCTTGAACAGACCCGCGCCGGACTCTTCCCCGCCGCCACCCCCGCCGCCAGCGGAGTTGCTGGAACCGTGCAACCCGACGCCCCGGGTCTATAATCCGGACGCCACCATGTCGCGCGCGCAAGTCGAGCGGAACCTTGGCGTAGCCGATACCGATCTGGCAAAATGCGAAGCGAAACGAGCCCTCGCGATTGACGCATGGCCGAAGGCACCCGTCGTGCCGCCACAGGGGCAAGACTAACCCCGTCCGCTGTCCCCCGGGGCCTTCCGATATTGACCACGCTGAAATCGCCTTAAAATCGATTGCGACTTATTCGGAAAAGGAACTCAAGCCCGCAGGCGTCCGTGCTGGTCTTTTGGCCACTAGGCTCCATAAAAAGGGCCCGAGCGCGAGCCCGGGCCTAGTCTGCAATCGCGGGGTGGGATAGCGACGGCGGGGGCTTTATAGCGAGTCGCCGTTCGGCTGTCACCATCTTGTCCCGCAGTCCTTCTCGACCTTCATGCCCCAGCTGATCGTATCGAGTTCGTCGCGCCGCTCCATGTGGAGGCGCTTGGCCTCGATAGCGGCAGCGCATTTGTCCTCCCGGCTCCCGTATCGCTCCGCGAACTCGTAATCCTCCCGGGCTTTGACGGCCGGGTCTCCGCAGGCGGCGAGTACCGCCAGCAGGCTAAGTGCCAGCTTTTTCATTATTCGAACTCCTCTTGAGGCCGTTGCAAAGTTTGACGACGAGCCGGGCCTGATCGGCGTTCATCATCGATATGTGGCACTTGTCCGGGTGGATGGCGAGTTGATCGGCCAGCCATGCGTAACCGGCTCGCCGGGCTTTCGTCTTGGAGCACTTGTCGCGCACCATCTTGCGCCGCCACAGATCGTCGAAAGCCGCGTGGGCGTCCTGCCGGGCGGCTCTCGCCTCCTTGCCAGCCGGGTTGCCGAGCGGCTTGTTGGTGCCCGGGTGGCAGCCCACGTAGGCCCCGCACCGGCATAGCCAGATCGGGCGGCCCCAGTATTGCGGCGCAAAGGGATAGACCGCTTGGCTTTCTGCCAGCCGGGCGTGATTGCGGCACTCGACACATCGGGGCGCTTTCATTGGAGCGGGCAATCTTCAAGTCCCGGCAAAATCGGGAATCGAGTGCCAGCCAGCCCTTCGGGGCGAGATTCCCGCACCGGCCTTGCCGGAAACAATCTAGCGATCTTGTGAGCCACTGCCGCGATATCGGAGTCGGTGGCGATCATTACCTCGATCTTGCGCACTCCATAAATCACCGACGTGTGGTCATACCCGCCGGTCCGGCGCGCGACGTCGGTAAAGCTAAGGCCCCGGTTCCGCAGGGCCCGCCAGACAATCCAGCGCGCATAGCTTTGACCGCGTCGACTCCTTGTTCCGTAAATTTCCCCAACAGCCTCGTAGGAAGCGTCCCGGGCGGCTCGAATCATATCTGACAGCAGCGGCGGGTTCACGACAGCTGGTCCACGTAAGCGGCCTTGGTGCGCCATGTCGCGCGGCACTCCGAACATTGGGCGATTATGCACTTCGCGACACGTTTCGTAAAAACGATAACAGCGGCGAAAGCGCCGTCAAATTTTGCTAGTTCTTACCCTTTTTCCGTGGGTATGAACTTAGCCGCTTAGGCTCTTCGTCGTCATTCTTCGCATCGCCAAGTGGCGCAGGAACGCCAAGGGCTTTGCTCATAATGTCGTCGAACTCCGATTCCCTCATCCGCATTTCATCAGCGGGATCAGTCTTAGTTTTGGGCATTTTGTAAACGTCCTTCCGGTGATCGATGTCGATAATCAGAACTTCATTCGGGTTTGACCGCACGACGTAGAGAATACGATAATCGCCAGATCGCTCCCTATACACCGGATCACCCTCCGGTGTCTCCACATCCTTAAGCTTTTTCGCCGACTGCGGGAATGGGTTTGCGAGCAACGCTTTCGCCCGCTTTACAACCTGCTTTCGAACCTTTGGCGGCAACGTGCTGACAAAATCCAGCGCGACATCGGTGAACGCAAAGCCATAGAAGGGCACTGTTAGTCGCTTTCGAGCATTGTCAGGCGCGCAGCCAGTTCGTCACCGTCAACCTTGCGGATTACACCCGTCCATAACTCCGATAAGCGTGTCCGCGTTATATGCGCGTCAAGGGCATCCTCGGCGTTGGCAAGAATTTGATCTTCGACCTGCGTGGCGCGCGCCAGATAGTCGGTCACCCGCTCCAAAAACTCGTCGGTATGAGGCAACGGAAAGGCAGCGATGCGCGCTGGCGTCGCTTTTCGGCCATAGCTGAAACGCCAGCGCTCATTCCTAATAGCTGCGGCTGCAATATACAGCATCGCATGAGGGACGTCTGGCTTCGGTGATAGCAAGAGGCAATCATCGGTAACACCGCACGGCCATTCTTGAACGTGGGCGATAGCAATTGAGCCGGTGCTGGGGACGGTCACAAACGGTGGCTGCATAATCCCGTCAAAATCATAAAATCCATAACAGCCATTATCGACGCCGCTTGAGGAAATAACGAGAGAGTTACCCGCCAACAGCCCCTCTTTGCTGTGCAGCGCCTTTTGCCCGTATCGTATCTCGAAATAATCCCCGACCGTGCCTTTGCGGACGTTTGCAAGCGCAAATGGCTTCCGTGCCTTGGTGATGTCAATCGGGCTGTCGGTGTTCAGCGTTACCAGTTCGGAAGCATGAAGCGCCGTGAACGCTGTCCTGCCCCTAATGACTTCGCGCACACCATCATCGACTTCGGATTCGACGATCTCCCGAGGGGGAATATATGCGCCGGGTGCGAAACTCATTTCATCATCAAGCGATGCCCAACCTGAAAAGCCTTCCTCGGTTCTGGCACCCTGAAAATGATCGAGCGCTTTAGGCAGTTCGTCGCCGTCACAAGCTATTCGGACGCCCTTTTTCAGACGAAACCCGTCATTGTTAATTCGCGCAAAATAGACGCTTTTCTTTTTCGGATGAGGGATGCCTTTGCGCAGATAGATGATGGCTGTTGTGGCGCTCGCGTATGGTTGAAAAAGATAGTCTGGCATTTGGATCACCGCTTCTAGCGTGTGCTTCGCCAGCAAGTTTGTGCGCCATTTTTTCACAGCGCCACTTTTCGTCAGCAATGATTGCGGGATGACTGCCGCTAACCGGCCACCTTGCGCCAACCCTTCAAGGCCACGGTTGATAAAGCTTTCCGTTGGCGAGTCCGTCTTTTTGTGCGGGTAAGGCGGGTTCATCAACACAACCGACGCCGTGCCTTTGGGATATTCTTCCGCAGTGAAAGCGTCGCCACGGTGAACGCTGGACGAACCATCGCCGCGCAAAATCATGTTCGCGACGCATAGTGCGGCTGTCACCGGCTCGTCGTCAAAGCCGATCAGCCTTGTCTTGACCAGTTTGACCATTTCCGATCGGGAGATTTGGTTTTCCCGTAGCACCCGCTCCATTGCGGCAATTAGGAATCCGCCCGTTCCGCATGTCGGGTCCAAATTGACGTCTTCCATGCCGACATCAACAAGGTCGGCGCAGAAATTGGCGACATGGCGGGGTGTAAAATATTGCCCGATTGTGTTGCCGCCAGCATAACGGAAAAACGTTTCATACAACTGTCCAAGATAGTCATGCTCGGCTGTTAAAACCGACACGTTTAGTCGCTCTAGAATGTTGATAATCCGACGTGCTTTTACAGCCAATTTTTCGTTGGCCTCATCGACGTGCAAACTTTTCGCCAGCACGTTTTTGCCAGCTTTCCAAAACGCCTGCTCGCAAGCCTGGTTGATGTCCGACAGAATATATTCGGGGTCTTTTCGCAGTTTGCCCTTCGACTGCCACAGTGCCAACATGCAGGCACCGACCACGCTTGGCCTTGCGCGGTCATTGACGTTCGATTCACGCAATAAGCGGTTTATTTCGTCGGCGCGGTCGGCCAGCACTTCGGGGCTGGGGATAGAGGGCCGCAGTTCCGCTGTGGTTGTCGGCAGGCGCAGTTTTTCCGCGTCGGCGCGATTTGGTATCCAACTGATGGGATTACCTTCATACGTGGCAGCAACCCACGCGCCGCCATCCCATTTGAAAACCCTGACAGCAAACTCATCTTCGCTGGTTCCGGCAACGGCAACCGCAAGCGGAGCGTATCCAGCGTCCACGCAAGCCTTCCCATAAACGTCCGTGACTTCCCGAACCGCTTTATCGAGATCGTCAACCGATGCCTTCGCTTCAATTATCAAGAGAGGCTGCAACGTCTGGCGGTCCACCAAAACCGCTTCGGGCAAGCCGCGCCCGATCATCGTAACCTTGCTGCGATTGAGAAAGACATCACGCAAATGCGAATGGTCTTTATATTCGTGCTGGCGCAGCATTTCGCCATTAGGCGGACGGCGGCAATCCCATCCTTGGGAGCCAAGCAACTCGGTCAACAAAACTTCTGAACGGACTTCTGAAACGCGGGCTTTTGCCATTAGGAAGCTGCCTTAGGGCGATACATAAGGCGCTTTCCTTCCATCCGGCGAATGCCTTGCGTCGTCCGCGCGCCATCCGTCTCTTTGCGAGTGTTGTATTTGAAATCCAATTCGGCAGCATAAAGGCCAAGATGCTGGCGGCTCACATGATGGTGAGTGCCATCAAGGCTGCGCTTGCTGTTACCAAAAAAGCCTTCGACGGTATTGGTTGTGACCGTCCGGTCCGACCGATAATCGTAATAGGCATATTCTTCGGCAGAATGGTTGACGCGAGCATGGGAAGCATAGCGCTTGCCCGCTTTGTTGTAGAGCGGTGACTCGTCGGTATTAAGATGAGCCTCTTCGGCAACATGGCGCTTCAACAGGATGTCAATAACTTTGCCGTTGACCCGTTCGACAACGGTGGAGCGGACTTCGCCGCCGCGCTCGACAACAGAAACCATAGCAACTTTGTTTCCGGTGTAGCCACGACCCTTGCCCTTGGCTTTGCCGCCGATGTAAGTTTCGTCCGCTTCGACTTCGCCGACAAGGGGATTGGAGCCGCCAAAATCCCTCAAAGCAAACCGAATGCGATGACAAAGAAATAGGGCGGTCTTGTAGGAGCCAATTTCGAGTTGGCGCTGTAATTGGAGAGCCGACACCTGCGTTTTGCTAGCGCACATGATGTAAAAAGCGACCAGCCATTTGTGCAAGGGAACCTTTGACGATTCCATGACAGTGCCGACCGTGACGCTGAATGTATCCGTGCATTCACCGCATTTATACAGACCCTGCCGCGTGCCGGTCTTGGCATTGGCCGTGCGAGCGTAGATTTTATCTTTGCTTCCGCAATGGGGACAAACAGGCCCATTTGGCCAACGAACACGCTCAAAATATTCGCGCGCAGCTTCGTCCGTCGAATAGCGCCGCATGATTTCGATAAGCGTTAGATCATTGTTTTCCCGTGCCATGCCATTTTACTAGCAAGTTCGATTGGTGTCGTCAAGTGCATAATCGCCAAACCTTCGGCGGCGAGCATCTGCCGGTATTGCGCCTGCCTAGCGGCAATCTCTCGATTTCTCGTTCTTTTCGTAAGCTTTCGCAAAACTGATCGCCGCCGTTGGCGCTCAGCAAGCTTTAACAGCGCAATTTTTCTGT
>JBGSVG010000296.1:0-16503 GCA_041753095.1 Sphingorhabdus sp.
CCAGATTCCTGTGACCATTATGGCACCAACGCCGCCAAAAACAACCGCTCCGACGGGGCCGAGCAGAGCAGCGGCAAAGCCAGACTGTAGTTCGCCGAGTTCGTTAGAGGCGGAAATCGCCAAGCCGGAGATTGAGCTCACTCGTCCGCGTTTGTCATCGGGCGTGTTCAACTGCACCAGGGACGAGCGGACGAAGACTGAAAGCATGTCTGACGCGCCCAAAATAGCCAGCATAGAAAGTGCTATCAGCATCGACGTCGTCACATCGAAAATCTCGATTCGCGCATTGTCGAACAATCGCTCGCCAATGATATGCGACCAGCCAAATCCGATAGTGGCAAGGCCGAACACCACGACTGCCCACATCATCTTTGCGCCGACGTTGTGACGCAATGGCTTGAACGCGAGATAGAGTGCGACAACCGCCGCCCCCAATGCAGGCGCGGCGCGCAACTGGCCGAGTCCTTCGGGCCCGACCTGCAATATGTCGCGGGCATAGACCGGCAGTAACGCTGTCGCGCCCGCCAACAATACAGCGAACAAATCGAGCGTAATCGCGCCAAGCAGAAACCGCTCTGACCAAGTATAACGCAGGCCCTCAATCATCTGATGCAGCGGTCGCCGCCGGTTCGCGTCGGCAGGTGGGTGCACTGGCGGAATGAACGACAGCGCGAGTATCGCCAGACCAAGCAGCACCGCCGCCAACCAATAAGGTGACGCGGCGTTCTCGGCATACATGAACCCAGCAGCAGCCGGACCGATGACCGAAGCCGACTGCCAGGCAATGGAACTCAATGCAATCGCGCGGGGCAGCGATTCCGGCGGCACCAAATTGGGTGCAATCGCGCTCATCGCTGGTCCGACAAAAACCCGCGCCATCCCGTGAAGCGCCGCCATGAGAAACAGGATCGGCAGGTTGAGTGCGTCATAATAGGTCAGCAACCCCATCGCCAATGCGACGCCCAAGTCTATCATATTGGCGAGCCGCGCAACGGTGCGCCGTTCGAACCGGTCGGCGGCCCAGCCGGCGACCGGAGTCAGCACAAAAAGCGGCACAAACTGTGCCAGTCCAAGCAACCCCAACTGAAACGCCGCCAGTTTGGGCGACATGCCGTAATCGCTGCGCGCGATATCGTAGCATTGCCAGCCGATGATCACGACCATCGACATCGTGGCTATCACCGCGACAAATCGCGATATCCAGTATGCGCGGAAGGCGGGGATCGAAAAAGGATGCGGGCCGTTCATGTGCGGCGGCCTAACGCTTTGGTTCACCGGCGGCAATGGAGGTTGGCTTTACATGGCCAAAAAATTTGCTTCGTCCTGACTACAATGGAAAACGCGCGGGGTGCAATGAAACGCGATATTGTGAAGGGGTTGCTGAATCACGAATTCAGCGGCGATGGGGGAGGGCGCAGATAACGCCCTCCCTTTTATTTTAGTCCTGTACCGGCTGGTCGGACAGCGGTGTGTTGCGGTTCCACCAACGGCGGATTCCGCTAGCGGCGTTCGAGCGAAGCACCAGCACGATCAGGAACAACAACAATGCCCATGGCGCGAGCGCGCCCGCGATCATCAATACAAAGCTGACCATTGTCGCAAAGCTGGTTGCGCTGACGTCGAATGCATTGGCGAACGGATTGTTCTTGCCAAAGCCCGGGACGCCGCCATCGCTGGTGTAGGTGAATTGCACCGGGGTCATCGCCAGCTTGATCTCGCCCTTGCTGCGGCCATCGGCCTCATTGTCAAGCTCGCGGCGGATTTCTTCGGCGCGCTCCTGTAATGACGCGCGTTCCTTGGGCGGCAGTTTTGCTTTTAGCCTTAGCTCGAGCCGTTCCAGCTGCGCTTGCAACAATGCACTGCGCCCCTGCGAGTCCTCGATTTGTCCGCCGACATTGGTGCCGGTAACATTGCCGTCGGCAAGCACACCCTCGGCCTTCTCAACGCTGGCAACGGCATCACGGCCGAACTTGCGGGCAATCGCGGGGTCGAGTTTGAAGGCGAGAATCGCTTCGACATCATTTTCGGCCGCTTGCTGGTATTTATAGTCGATAATCTGGCACCGCGCCGAGCCGAGCACTTCGCAGGCCTCGGCATGTTCCTCCTGCACCGCGCCGATTTTCTCGTCGGGCAGCTTGAAGGCGTAGCGATATTCAAATGCTAGGTTGGGGGCGACGCTGGCGGGGATACCGGGTGCCTTCATTGCCGATGCGTCGGCTGATTCTTCTGCAACTTCCATCTGCACGACGTCGCTTGATACGGCCTCGGCAGTTGCTTCTTCGTTGGCGTCTCCGCCGCCGCCCGAACAGGCGGCGAGGAGGAGGGTGGGGACTAAGATGAGATACGCGCTATGTCTTTTCATGACATTCTCTCCATGACAGCGACTCGAGGCCGCCATGTGATGTCGTATCATAACTAATTTAGTTGACAATATGTCATCGCCAGCAATGCCTGTTGACGTAAGCAGCGCGAAAAGCGCACAATATGTGAGTGGAAAAAACTGATGCCGAATTGATGGAGGCTAGCCTCATCGCAGTGGCCGACGCAGGCGTCGAACTGCGCTTTGCGCTGTTCGAGCAGTTTTTTGAAGCATGGCCCGAACGCCGGGCGAGCTTCCTGAATGTCGACGCGGCATCGCGGCGGATGACCGACGAGACGCTGGAAATGATGATGGGGCTGGCAAAGGGCGAGGACAATTGGGTGTGGCCATTGGTCGCCGAACTCGCCTTTACGCATCGCAGTTACGGGCGGCTGCCGTGGGTTGAATATGAAAGCTGGATAAAGCTGACGATTGAAGTCGTGCGCGATGCGGCGGAGGAGGCGTGGGATGCTGAGACCGAAGCTGCATGGGTTAGGCAGGGGGAGCGGTTGAAGGTGATGCTTGAGGAAGCGCGGATTGGCTGGGACCGGACGATGCCGGGGCATGTCAGTACAAGCGACAAAGCGTCAAGTATCACTTGACAGGCGCGACCCTGATTTGGAGGATTATCACTGATGGCTATCAAACTTCATCCCAGCTTCGCGGTGCATCCCGGCCTGTGGCTGCGCAGCGAGATTGTCGATCCGCACGGGTTGAGCGTCACCGAGACGGCGGCAAGGCTGCACGTCACGCGGCAGGCGATGAGCGCGC
Organism: Sphingorhabdus sp.; assembly: GCA_041753095.1. Taxonomy (GTDB): domain Bacteria; phylum Pseudomonadota; class Alphaproteobacteria; order Sphingomonadales; family Sphingomonadaceae; genus Sphingorhabdus_B. The sequence continues at coordinate 3,131 of JBGSVG010000296.1, forward strand.
TGCTGAACGGTCATGCAGGCCTCTCCGCAGAAATGGCAATCCGCTTTGAAAAGGCGTTCGGGCTGAATGCTGGCACGATGCTGCGGATGCAGGCGGCCTATGACCTCGCCCAAGCTCGCGCGCGGGAACGGGAGATAGTGGTGGATAGGGTGGCGGCTTAGAAATTATTTCGTTGTCAGTGACCAGAACGAGCAGCATATCGGAATGCTATGGAGCTTGACCAAAAAACCCTCGATCTAATAAAAATACTGTTTGGATATGCCGACAAACGGGAAACTAACCTTAAGCACAATGGGCTAAAGCTGCTCATTACACGTCCGCGGATACTGCATCAAAAATCCTGTTGAACAGGAACATTTGGCTGCGAAATGCGGCCTCGATGAACGATTTTTCTGAAATACAATTTGGCAGTAAAAAGCTAATTAGTGCACTTGAAAAGCATCGAGATCGCTTTCGTGCAGCGCTGGATGTAATTCAGCCAGGGCTTTGCAACGAGGTTTTGACCTGGCTGGGTAATGCAGATTTCAATCATCACCAGCATACCCATTTGAGTTCATTGTCCGAACATCGGCCGGATGACGAAATGGGTTTATTGTCAATGTGGCGCGCATATGGGGGAGCATCGGCGGGAGTTGCTTTGATCTTCAACACCGATTTTTTAGATATTGATAGCACTGCACTTTCTTGTTGGTCATCGCCAGTGCTGTACGACAGCGGCGTCGAGTTCGATCTAGAGTTTCAAGACACAATTGCGAGGCTTGAACAGGGCGCCGACTTTTTGAGATCGTGTGATCCAGCACTAGTCAAGAGCGTAGCATTCAATGCGCTGCAGTTTTCTATCTTATCAACAAAGCACTGTGGATTTGGTGAAGAAAAAGAATGGAGAATCATACATCTACCGCGGGAATCGGCGTCTGCATTCGTGCTACCTACATTTGAAACCGTTAGAGGTATCCCGGAGGTGGTCTATCATTTACCACTACAAAACTTGCCCGGTATGAATTTACCAGATGTCGATATACATAGGCTGCTGCACCGGGTTATCATTGGCCCTTGTCAAAATCCATACCAAGTCGCCAGCACTTTCGAAGACATACTAAGGAAACTAGGATTTCAAAATCCGAGTCAATTTATCAAATTGTCCATGATACCTTTGCGTCAGAATAATTAGCGCATCGCGACGGTTGCAGTTTCTCATTCCAAAGAAGTCACCCAACGCTCACAAAACTATCCATAACCCGTTTCCGTCCGGCAACCTCGAAGTCGATCTCCAGCTTGTTGCCCTCAATCTCCGCAATCGCGCCATAGCCGAACTTCTCGTGGAACACGCGCATCCCCACGGTCAGGTCGCTGCGTCCCTTGTTACCCAAACTCACCGCGCTTCTCGTGTTCTCCGCCACCCGCTGCGGTCTTGGGTTGAACCCTCCCGATGTCGCGGCGCGTTGCCAGCCGGGGCCTCTGGCGTTGCTGCGGCCCTGGTTGGCGGCGGCCAAATGCGCGAAGGGATCGGACTGCTCGCTCCAGTTTGCGCGCCACAGGCTTGCGCCGCCGGTCATCGTCTGTTCGGCCTCGATATGGTCGAGGGGCAGTTCTTCGATGAAGCGGCTCGGGATGCTGCTGGTCCATTGGCCGTAAATGCGGCGGTTGGCGGCGTGGATAATCGTGCATTTGCGCTTGGCCCGGGTGATCGCGACATAGGCCAGACGGCGTTCTTCCTCCAGCGACGCCAGCCCGCCCTCGTCCAGCGCGCGTTGGCTGGGGAAGATGCCGTCTTCCCACCCGACCAGAAACACGTTGTCATATTCGAGACCCTTGGCCGCGTGGATGGTCATGATCGTGACGCTCGCGCCGGTGTCGCCGCGGTCATTGTCCATCACCAGGCTGACATGTTCGAGGAATTCGCCGAGCGTTTCATATTCCTCCATCGCGCGCGCGAGTTCGGCGATGTTTTCGAGGCGGCCGGAGGCTTCGACGCTGCGTTCGGCTTGAAGCACGGCGGTGTAGCCGCTTTCGTCCATGATCAGGCGGGTGAGGTCGGCGGGCGTGGAGCGCGATGCCTCGTCACGCCAGCGAGCGATGTCGACGACGAGGTCCGCAAGCGACTTGCGTGCCTTGCCGGTCAGCTCGTCGGTACCGACAAGCCGCGCGGCGGCCACCGAGAGCGGTGCGCGTTCGGCGCGCGCTACGATGTGGATTTTTTCCAGTGCCTTATCCCCAATGCCGCGCTTGGGGGTATTAACGATCCGTTCGAAGGCCAAGTCGTCCGCGGGCTGGTTGACCACACGCAGATAGGCAATCGCGTCGCGGATTTCGGCGCGTTCGTAGAAACGAAAGCCGCCGACGATGCGGTAGTTGAGGCCCACCTGAATGAAGCGGTCTTCGAACTCGCGCGTCTGGTGCTGTGCGCGCACGAGGATGGCGACGCTGTCGAGGCTTTCGCCCTTGAACTGAAGGCTCTCGATTTCCTCACCGACCCGGCGGGCCTCTTCGGGGCCGTCCCACACGCCTATGATGCGCACCTTTTCGCCTTCGTCGAGTTCGGTCCAGAGCGTCTTGCCAAGGCGGCTGCTGTTCGCGTCGATCAGGCCGCTGGCGGCGGCGAGGATGTGCGGCGTGCTTCGGTAATTCTGTTCGAGCTTGATGATCTTTGCGCCGGGAAAATCTTTCTCGAAGCGTAGTATGTTCGCGACCTCGGCCCCGCGCCACGAATAGATGCTCTGGTCATCATCGCCGACGCAGCAGATATTCTGCGGGCTGCGGCCCTTCATCAGCAGGCGAAGCCACATATATTGGACGGTGTTGGTGTCCTGATATTCGTCGACGAGTACATATTTGAAATGCCGCTGATATTTGTCGAGGATGTCGCGATTGCCGCGCAGCAAGGTGACGACGTGCAGCAACAGGTCGCCAAAGTCGCAGGCGTTGAGCGACAGCAGCCGCGCCTGATACAGCGTGTACATCCGCTGGCCCTTGCCATTGGCGAATTCCTCGCTGTCGCCCGGCGTTAGGTCGGCAGGCAGTTTGCCCGCATTCTTCCATTTGTCGATGAGGCCAGCCAGCGCGCGCGAGGTGAAGCGCTTGTCGTCGATATCTTCGGACTGGATGAGCTGCTTAAGCAGCCGCAACTGATCATCGGTGTCGATAATCGTGAAATTGCTTTGAAGCCCGATGATCTCGGCATGGCGGCGCAGGATCTTCGCGCCGATGCTGTGGAATGTACCGAGCCACGGCATGCCCTCAACCGCTTCGCCAACCATGGCGCCGATCCGCTCGCGCATCTCACGCGCCGCCTTGTTGGTGAAGGTGACGGCGAGGATTTCGGACGGCCAGGCGAGCCGCGAATAGAGAATTTGCGCCATCCTTGCGGTCAGCGCTGCCGTCTTGCCGGTGCCAGCGCCCGCGAGCAGCAGCACCGGGCCTTCTGTAGTAAGGACGGCTGCACGCTGCGGCGGATTTAGACCCCGCAGCCAAGGGGGTTCGTTCTGGACCTGATTGTCGGACATCAGCGAACAGTTAGGGAACGGCGCGACGAACCGCAAGCGCTGTTCGGCAGGCTGCCGGAACTATTGCCGTGCTTCAGCATTTCTCTTTCCATCTATCAGAGGAGAAAAACTATGCGTAGCCATATCCTTCTCGGCGCCGCGGCGATGATTGGCCTTGTCGCAGCCGACCCGGCATTTTGCATGCAGGAAGCGCCATCACCGACCGAGCAGACGTCACCAACAAATCCGGCGAACCCCAATCCGGCTCCCATGCCTGATCCGGCGCAGCCCGCTCCGCCTTTCACACAGCCGCTCCCACCCGAGATGCCGATGCCGGCAGGAGAGGCTCAGCAAATACCGCCAGCGCCTTCACCTCAACCGGTTATCCAGAATCGTCTGGCGCCCGCAGGTCCAATGGCCACGCCGCCTGATGCAGGTGCCGATACGGCGGTCAGTGGCGGCACGACGCCATCGATGATGACGCCTCAGCCAGCAACAAAGGAATATCCACTTTGCTCAAAGACGCTGCAAGACAATTGCCGCAACCCCGGCGAGGGGCCTAAGCGCGCGAAGACGCCGCGCTGAATTTCGGTACAAATCGACCGTCGATAGCCAGCAGGCCAAGCGCAATCAGCAATGCGCCTGCTATTTCCTTGAGTTCGACGGTTTCGCCGAGCGCCACTACGCCAAGGATGATAGCAATTATTGGCATGATGAAGGCAACCAGCATCGCGTTCGACGCTCCAGCGCTGTCGATCAAGCGGAAATAGAAGAAATAGGCGATTGCCGTCGACGGGATGGCAAGGCCGATCGCGCCCGCCCATGCATCCCATCCGGCCGCGGGAAGGGCCCATGGCTGGTCGGCGATCAGCATTACCGGCAGCATGATGATTGCCGCAGTAATAACCTGGCCGGTAGCCACGACTAAAGGCGTCATCGTCGATTGAGATAGGGTCCGGCCGTAAACTGCCGCCAAGGCATATAGCAAAGTCGCGGTCAGGCAGGCGAGTTGGGCCAGCACGCTGCCGGTGATACCATCCAATGCGTCAGTGCCGACCATAACCACGATGCCGGCGAGGCCCAAAAGCACTCCGATGATGCGTCCCGGCGTGGCCTTCTCGTCACGGGTCAAGAAATGTGCGGTCACTACGCCCCATAACGGCGTGGTTGCGTTGAGTACCGACGCGAGGCCGCTGTCAATCTGGGTCTGACCCCAAAAGAACAGAATGAACGGGAACGCTGCGTTGATTGCGCCGAGCACAAATAGCTGCGTCCAGCTTATACGGTCGCTGGGCAGCCGGTGACCCATAATTTTCAGTGCCAATAACATCGGCGGCACCGCAAGCGCCATTCGAAGGAACACCAACGTGTTCGGCGGAAAACCACGCAGGCCCAGTTCGATCATGAAAAATGCCCCGCCCCAAAGCAGCGACAGGAGCATGATGATGCCCCAGTCGGCGGTCGACATTCTGGGATTACTCAAATCGCGGCATCCGGCCTGAGCAACGTGAGCCGCGCTTTGCCGACGTCGCGGACATTATCGATGACGAAGCCTTTGACGTCGATTTCTTCCTTGTTGCTCGTCTCGATGCTGATCCACGCTGAGGGCGCGAACCAGCCCAAGCGGCCCAATTTGTCGAGTGCAACTGAACCTGCACCGCTTAAGTAAGGCGGATCCATCAGGACAACGTCGAACGGCTTGATCGCAGAACCAAGTGACAACACGGACGAGCGGCGGATGTCCGATTGTGCCTTAGCACCTAGCTTTTCGATATTGGTTTCGAGCGCTTTGAGCGCGGCAGCGTCATGTTCGACAAACGTGCAAGTAGCAGCACCGCGCGATAATGCCTCCAGCCCCAATGCGCCGGAACCTGCAAACAGGTCAAGAACTGCAAGATCCTCGAAAGATCCTAGGCGACTGTTCAGCATCGAAAATAACGTCTCGCGCGTGCGATCTGCGGTCGGGCGGGTGGTGTCGCCTTTGGGGGCGATAAGCGGGCGGGAGCGCCAAGCGCCGGAGATAATTCTCATTTTTTCAACGTATTCCTGAACTCGATTAGATCTACCTTTCGGACTTCACCAACGGTGCCGGGAGGCATGTCGCCGAGGACGAATGGGCCATAGCGCGTGCGGATCAGGCGGCTGACTTCAAGGCCCAAATGTTCGAGTACGCGCCGGACTTCGCGGTTTTTGCCTTCGGTCAGCGTCATTTCGACCCAGCCATTGCGTCCGGTGCGCCGTTCGAGATTGGCGTCGATTTTGCCATATTGGACGCCCTCAATTTCGATACCGTGGATCAGTTCTTCGAGCTGCTCTTGGCTGACTTCGCCGAAACAGCGCGCGCGGTAGGTGCGCTCGACGCCAGTTGAGGGCAGTTCCATCTGCCGCTTGAACTCACCGTCGTTGGTCATCAACAACAGCCCCTCTGTATTCAGATCGAGCCGTCCGATGGGCATCAGCCGTGGTAGGTCTTTCGGCAACACGTCGTAAATCGTCTTGCGCCCGCTGAAGTCCCGCTCTGCCGTCAGGCAGCCTTCGGGTTTGTGGAACAGATACAGCTGCGTCGGCGCAGGTTGGCCAACCGCCTTGCCATCGACCGCGACGCCGTGCAGCGATTTCAGCAAAGTCGCCGGCGTTTCGACCTTCTCGCCGTTGAGCGTGATACGGCCATCGGCAATCATCCGCTCTATCTCGCGGCGTGAGGCCACACCCGCACGCGCTAGAAGCTTGGCAATCCGCTCTTCGCCGTCTTCACGTTCCAGCGCACCCTTCGACGGCGCGGCATTGGGGCGCGGCTTGCGGACGGGTTTGGTATCCCACCGCAATTTGACAGGTTTCATCGGACGGGCAGGGGGACGTGAGGGAGGTTGAGCCATGCGCGCGCCTTTGCCCTAGTTGCGGACAAAAGTCACGTGACGGTTATAGCCATTTGCCATTCAGGAAAATGCCGTTAGTCATTCCGCTAACAAATTCGGAGGGGTCCGCATGTCGGTTGATTTACAACGTTTCTTGATTTTCGTCGGCATCTTGGCGGCGGTAGCGGTTGTCGCGATGACCAGCAAGACTTTCCGGCCCTATTTGCGCAAAAATCCGGCGATTGCTTTTCTGCTCGGTGTTTCGAGTGGGTTCCCGTTGACGTTGCTTATTGCGACCATGACGTTCTGGTTGGCGCGGATCGGCATTGATACAGCGACCATCGGCTTCATGGTGGCTCTTGGCATTCCCTACACTATCAAGTTTTTATGGGCGCCGTTGGTCGACAAATTGCCCTTGCCGTTTCTCACCAAGACATTTGGGCAGCGGCGTGGCTGGCTGTTTTTCATTCAGGCGTTGCTGTTTTTCTCGATCTGGCAATTGGGGGCGAGTAATCCGCAACAGGGTAATATGGGGCTGTTCGCGATCTGGGCGCTGATCACCGCGTTTCTTTCAGCCACGCAGGATATCGTCATAGACGCCTATCGTATCGAAATCCTCGAAGAAGATGAATTCGCCCACGGCACCGCGACCAACCAGTTCGGCTATCGCACTGGAAACCTGATTGCAGGCGCGGGAACGATCTATTTCGCCTCGAACGAAGGTCTGGGCCTCGGTTGGGCGACGGCTTATGGGCTGACCGCATTCTGCATCATTCCGGCAATTATCGGTGCGTTATGGGCAGGCCCGGGCAAGTTCGTCGACCGCTATTCGCATGTCGCAGGCAAGACACCGGGACAGTGGCTAACCGAAGCTGTGGTCAACCCGTTCCGCGAATTTTTGACGCGGCACGGCGCGTTTATCATCTTGGGCTTCGTGCTCGTTTACAAAGTCGGCGACGCGATGGGGCAGGCGATGCTTAGTCCGATGATCGTCGATCTCGGCTTTTCCGACACCGATTATATCACCGCGAACAAGCTATGGGGCTTTGGTGCGCTGATCGTCGGTTCTGCCCTGGGCGCTCCGTTTATCCTTTGGCTCGGCATGGGCCGGGCATTGCTGATTTCGGGCCTGCTGATGATGTTTTCGAACGCCATGTTCATGCTGCTTGCTGCAACCGGCAACAGTTACTGGATGATGGTCGCGGCGATCTGTACCGAGAACCTTACCAGCGGCATCGGGCTGACCGTGTTCGCGACCTATTTATCAGGACTGTCGAGCATTGCTTACACCGCAACCCAGTTCGCGTTGCTCTCGTCATTTGCAGGCGTCGGGCGGACGTTCATGGCTGGCCCTGCGGGTATCATTGCCGAGAATGTCGGTTGGTTCTGGTTCTGGGGTTTCACTGTCGTTGCGGCGATACCGGGGATGTTCCTTCTCTGGCTTTTGTGGAGCAAGGGCTATGTGGTCCAGGGCATCCGGCAGACCGAGGCGGTCGATGAAACGAAGTTAAGGGAACCAGTCGGCCCGATTAGAATCGCCGGGTTCCTGCTTGTTGTTGCAGGGCTGATCGGATTGCTGCTGTCGGGACCGTTGGAGTTTGCCAACGGCATCACTGCGATTTTTGCCGCTGTTCTGGTGGCGGGCGGGCTGCTGGCGTGGAAAGGTCAGCCTGCAAAGACGGCTTAGGTTGGCGCTTCTTCGTTGAGGCGTAGCACCTCTCCGGCAAGATAGAGCGAGCCGCAGATATGAATGTTGGTGGCTGTCCCAGTCGATGCCAGATAGCGAAGAGACTCGGCAACATTGTCTGCCGTATTTGCCTGTGAGATGTTAAAGTTGCCCTGAACTAACTGGCACAAATCTGCGGGATCATGATGTTCGTGTCCCGGAATCGGCACGGCGTGTAGCGATGCAATTTTGTGCGCGAAGGGTCTAAGGAAGCCGAGCGCGTCCTTGTTCTTCAGCATCCCTATAATGACATGCACGGGCGGGCCGCTTTCAAGCGTTTTGGCAATCGCTGCACCCGCATCGGGATTGTGGCCGCCGTCCAGCCATATGGTTGAGCCCTCGGGTAGCAGTCCGGTCAACGGCCCTGACCCAAGCAACTGCATCCGCGCTGGCCAGCGAGTCCATTCCATTGCGGCTGACATCGCCGCTTCAGGCACGGCAATCGCTGACTGGTGACGTAGTATTGCAACGGCCAGCGCTGCATTATCGGCCTGATGCGCGCCGGTCATGCGCGGGAGGGGCAGGTTGAGTTTGCCTCGTTTGTCCCGGTAATGGAGCCGACCTTCGTAAACGACAGCATCCCACGCTTCGCTACGGTCCAATAAAATTGCACCCACCGCCATCGCTTGTTTTGCGATCTCGACGAGCATGGATGGCGCGTATTTCTGGCAAACCAACGGCACGCCGGATTTGGTGATGCCTGCTTTTTCAAACGCTATGCGGTCGAGCGGAGCATCTGGCGTGCCTTCCTCTGGCGCAAGGAGGAAGCCTTCATGGTCGATGCCGAGAGACGCGATGCCGCACACCACGGGGGCTGCGATCACGTTGGTTGCGTCAAGCCTGCCGCCTAGGCCTACTTCGACGATGCAGGCATCTGCCGGTGTGCGGGCAAAGGCCAAGAAAGCGACCGCGGTGGTGACTTCGAAAAAGCTCGCGTCCAGCCCTTCGGCATGGTCCAAGACTTCGGACAATAAAGCGGCGAGGGCAACATCGTCGATCAGCTTGCCCGCGACGCGGATGCGTTCGTTGAAGCGGACCAGATGCGGGCTTGAATAGACATGCGTAGTCAGCCCCGCCGCCTCGATAGCGCCGCGTAAAAAAGCGCAGGTTGATCCTTTGCCGTTGGTGCCGGATACATGGAAGACTGGCGGCAGCTGGTGGTGCGGATTGCCGAGGCGGTCGAGAAGCGCAGTGATACGCTCTAGCCCCAACACGTCGCGCCCCGGCGACAGCATGGTCAGCCGGTCGAGTTGCGCCTGTACGGCTGGGTCGTTGGAGATTGCGTGGTCGGCCACTATAAATTGCGGAGAATTAGGCCGCCTTTTTTACCGGCGCCAGATAACCGATCAGCTTCGATAACGTATCGCGCAGTTCGTGCCGGTGTGTCACCATATCGATCATGCCATGCTCCAGCAGATATTCTGCGCGCTGGAACCCTTCGGGCAATTTTTCGCGGATCGTCTGTTCGATTACGCGCTGTCCGGCAAAACCGATGAGCGCGCCGGGTTCGGCAATCTGCACGTCGCCCAGCATCGCGTAGGACGCGGTGACGCCGCCGGTTGTCGGGTCGGTCAGCACGACGATATAGGGCAGCCCTGCATCGTGCAACATTTGGATCGCAACGGTTGAGCGCGGCATCTGCATCAGCGAGAGGATGCCCTCCTGCATGCGCGCTCCACCGGCTGCGGTGAAGATGATGTAGGGGCATTTCGCCTTGATCGCGGCTTTGACCGCGTCGACAAACGCTTCGCCAACTGCCATGCCCATCGATCCGCCCATGAAGGCGAAGTCCTGAACGCTGACGACTGCGGTCTGGCCGTCGATTTCGCCCTTCGCGCTTTGCATCGCGTCGGTTTCGCCGGTGGCGAGGCGCGCGGCCTTGATGCGGTCGGTATATTTCTTGGTATCTTTGAATTTCAGCGGGTCTTCGCCGACGACTGGCGGCCTAAGCACTTCATAGCTGTCATTGTCGAACAACGCGGCGAAACGCTCTGCGGGGCCAATGCGGCCATGATGGTCGCATTTGGGGCAGACGGATTGATTTTCTTCGAATTCCTTGAGGAAAATCATCGCGTGGCAACCCTTGCACTTGTGCCAGAGCGTCTCTGCCGTCTCGCGCTTGGCGATGAAGGGAATCGAGTTGCGGACGCGGGTGACCCAGTTCATGTGGCGACCTTTCTGGCGGCGATAATAGCTTGCTTGAGTGATGCCACATATTCGCGGACGGGGCCAGCGGCGTTGACGCCGTGCTCGGCGATCAATTCGACGATGGCGGAACCAACGACCACACCGTCGGCAACGCACGCGATGCTGGCAGCTTGTTCGGGCGTGCGGACACCAAAGCCGACGGCGACGGGCAAGTCGGTGTGGGCTTTCAGGCGGGCGACGGCTTCGTCGATGCTAGTCTGTGCGGCTTGCTGCAGACCGGTGATACCGGCGACGCTGACATAATAGAGAAAGCCTGATGCGCCATCGAGCACAGTCGGCAAGCGTGCTTCGTCAGTGGTTGGGGTGGCGAGGCGGATGAGGTCGATGCCTGCGCTGCGCAACAAAGGCCCAAGCTCGGGATCTTCCTCGGGCGGAATATCGACGCAGATGACGCCGTCGACGCCCGCCTTGTTGCATTCGGACGCGAACCATTCACCGCCGCGTATCGTCATCGGGTTAGCATAGCCCATCAGCACCAGAGGCGTGTCAGGGTGGCGCGCGCGGAAGGCGGAGGCGATCGCGAAGATGTCGGCGGTGGTGGTGCCAGCATTCAGGCTGCGAATATTCGCTTCCTGAATGGCGGGGCCGTCGGCCATCGGGTCAGTGAAGGGCATGCCGAGTTCGATTACATCAGCGCCGCCTGCAACCAGCGCGTCGAGATTGGCAGCAGTGTCGCCATCGCCAGCGGTGATGAAGGTGACGAGCGCAGGGTGAGATTTGGCGAAGGCGGCGGACAGGCGGGTCATTGCGCTCTACTTTTTGATTCAGCTGCAATCCAAACGACAGTTAGTGAAACTGCCAACGCCAAAATAACGTTGGTACCACTAAGGATATAAGGCCTTCCAAGCGTCCAGTTCAGCATAAACGCGATTACGATACCTAGGACAAATAACTGCAAAATATCTTTCAAAACCTTCATCATATTTTCGTCCCCAAAGCCTCGGCGACGGTGAAAATATCCTTGTCACCGCGCCCGCACAGGTTCGCGAGGATGATCTGGTCGCGGTCCATTTTCTTGGCTTCGCGCTCCACCGCTGCAATGGCGTGGGCGGGTTCGAGGGCAGGGATGATGCCTTCAGTGCGGCACAGGAGTTGGAATGCAGCGAGTGCTTCGGTGTCGGTCACGCTGTCGTACCGCACGCGGCCGATTTCCTTGAGCCAGCTATGCTCGGGGCCGATGCCGGGATAATCGAGGCCTGCCGAAATCGAGTGCGCTTCGGCGATTTGGCCGTCTTCGTCCTGAAGCAAATAGGTTTTGTTGCCGTGCAGGATGCCGGGGCGTCCGCCTGCGAGACTCGCTGCATGTTCTTTCTCAAGCCCGTGCCCAGCCGCCTCGATACCGAGCATCGCGACTTCTTTGTCATCGAGGAACGGGTGAAATAAGCCAATCGCGTTTGACCCGCCGCCAATTGCAGCAACGAGCAGGTCGGGCAGGCGGTTGATGCGGCTCAGCATCTGCGCGCGGGCTTCGGTGCCGATTACGCTTTGAAAATCGCGGACCAGTTCGGGGTACGGGTGCGGTCCGGCGGCGGTGCCGATGATGTAAAAGGTGTCGTGGACATTGGCGACCCAGTCGCGCAGGCCTTCATTCATTGCGTCTTTCAGCGTCCCAGCGCCGCTGGTGACCGGAATGACCTCAGCGCCGAGCAAGCGCATGCGGAACACGTTGGGCTGCTGCCGCTCGATGTCTTTTGCGCCCATATAGATGAAACAGGGCAGGCCGAACCGCGCGCAGACGGTCGCGGTGGCAACACCGTGCTGGCCAGCGCCGGTTTCGGCGATGATCCGAGTCTTGCCCATTCGCATCGCGAGCAAAATCTGGCCGATGCAATTGTTGATCTTGTGCGCGCCGGTATGGTTCAGTTCGTCGCGCTTGAACCAGATTTGCGCGCCTTTGCCTGCAGTTGCGTCTTTGCGGACCTCCTCCGTCAGCCGCTCGGCATAATATAACGGCGAAGGGCGGCCGACATAATGTTCGAGCAAATCGTCGAACTGCGCCTTGAACGCCGGATCCTGTTTCGCCGCGCGATATTCTCGTTCCAGATCGAGCACGAGCGGCATCAGCGTTTCGGCGACATAACGCCCGCCAAACTGGCCAAAATGGCCGCGTTCGTCGGGCTGGTTGCGGAAGGAGTTCGGGGTGAGTTCAGCTGTTGTCATAATCGCGGACCGCTTTGCAGAAAGCGGCAATCTTGTCCACATCCTTGACGCCCGGCGCGCTCTCAACGCCCGATGATGTGTCGACTAGCGACGCGCGTGTCTGGCGCAATGCTTCTGATACGTTCTCCTGCGTGAGGCCGCCCGCAAGACCCCAGGGCAGCTTGTGTGGGTGGTAGGCCAAGAGCGACCAGTCAAAGCGTGTGCCTGTTCCGCCGGGAAGCGCCTGCGCCGGGGCATCGAACAACAAAAAGTCGGCAGCATCAACAAAGCGGTCGCTTTTTTTCAGCGTGTCCGAGTCCTTGACGCCGAGCGCCTTCCAGATTTCGATTGCGGTCACGCCCTTCAGCAGCTTCAGCCACTCCGGCGTTTCGGTCCCGTGAAACTGGACGACATCTGGTTTCACGACCTCCAACGCTTTCGCAGTGAAGCCCGGTTCGGCATTCACCAGCAGCAATACGACTTTTAAGCTCTCGGGCGTTCGCATCCTGAGTGCCGCCGCTTGCTCCAGCGGCACATAACGCGGGCTTTTCTCGTAGAGGTTGAGACCGATATGCGTCGCGCCCGCTTTTGCAGCTGCGTCGATGCTGGCTTCGTCTTTAAGGCCGCAGATTTTGATTTGAGTGGGCATAGGGTGGCCGATTAGCGCAACTGCCAAAGCTCGTCACCCTGAAACAAGTACGGGTGACGGCGAAGTATAAATTGACGGGTCAGTTTTGCACCAACCGCAACAACGTTCCGTCCAGATCGACCAGATAGCCGATGGTCATCCCGCTATGCTCCAGCTTCGGCGCATGGATGCGCGGCCAGCCTGTCAATTGCTCGGGGACACCGGCATCGACGCACGCGCGATGGAAACCATGCACGTCGTCCAGCCGCAAACAGCAACTGAACGAACTTTGCGCCGGATCGAGATCGGGATAGAGGAAGAATTCGAGCGTCAAA
>JBGSVG010000297.1:0-4042 GCA_041753095.1 Sphingorhabdus sp.
TTCCACCCCCGCCGCCCGATATGGGACTGGCGCTTGGGCTGGAAATCAAGCGCGCGCGATACTCGCCCGCCATGCGACTGCAGCAGACGCAATTTTTTCACATCAACAATCTCGCCATGCCGACACCGACGCAATGCGTCCGATGGAGCATGGCATCAACAATAGAGCGAGCGGCTTCTGGCTGACAACCGGACGGCCCGCCCGCTGGAGTAATATCAATGACCACGCGTATGCTAATCGACGCGCGTCACCGGGAAGAAACCCGTGTCGCAGTCGTAACAGGGAACCAGATCGAGGAGTTTGATTTCGAATCTGCGGAGCACAAGCAGCTCAAAGGCAATATCTATCTGGCTAAAGTCACGCGCGTCGAACCGTCGCTGCAGGCGGCTTTTATCGACTATGGCGGCAATAGGCACGGTTTTCTGGCGTTTGCCGAAATTCATCCCGATTATTATCAAATTCCGAAAGAAGACCGGGAACGTCTACTTGCTGAAGAGGCCGAGGCCGCTGCTGAAGAAGCCGCGCTGCGCGAGCAGGAAGAAGATGATTATGACGAGCCTTCCGACATCATGCAAGGTTCGGAAGAGCGCGAAGACGACGTTACTGACCTGATCGAGGTCGATAGCGACGATAGCGTCGACACCATCGACATGAGCGAGGGCGAAGAGCCAGACCTCGACAGCAACGGCGAAGAAAACGGCAGCGAAGAATCTTCAGAAGAAAATGGTCGTGGCGGCAATGACCGTAACAACCGCCGCCGCCGTGGACGCGGTGGCCGCAATGGTGGCGGCGCCAATGAAACGAGCGGGGGCCGCGCGCCCAAGGCAAGCGACGAAGTCCGCGCCAAACGCATGAACCTGCGTCGCCGCTACAAAATCCAGGACGTCATCCACCGCCGCCAAGTGTTGCTGGTGCAGGTCGTAAAGGAAGAACGCGGCAACAAAGGTGCGGCGCTTACCACCTATTTGAGCCTGGCCGGTCGGTATTGCGTGTTGATGCCAAACACCTCGCATGGCGGCGGCATCAGCCGGAAAATTCACAGCGCTGCCGACCGTAAGCGGTTGAAGTCGATCATGTCCGATCTCACGCTGCCGTCGACGATGGGGTGCATTATCCGCACGGCAGGACTTGCCCGCACAAAGCCGGAAATAAAACGCGATTTCGATTATCTCGCACGTTTGTGGGACGGCATACGCGAAAACACCCTTAAGGGTGCCGCGCCGATGCTGATCCACACCGACAGCGACCTCATCAAGCGCGCCATCCGTGATATCTACAATAAGGACATCGACGAGGTCTTTGTTGAGGGAGCCGAAGGCTACAAGGCCGCGAAGGACTTTATGAAGCTGCTGATGCCGAGCCACGCCAAGCGTGTTCAGCATTATGCGGACCCTGTGCCGCTGTTCCAGCGATACCATGTCGAAGATCAGCTGAATGCGATGTACCAGCCGATTGTCCAGCTGAAATCGGGTGGCTATATCGTCATTAACCCGACAGAAGCGCTGGTTTCGATCGACATTAACTCTGGCCGCTCGACCAAAGAACATGGCATCGAGCAGACCGCTTTGTCGACAAACCTTGAGGCTGCGCGCGAAATCGCCCGCCAGTTGCGTTTGCGCGACATGGCGGGCTTGGTCGTCATCGACTTTATCGACATGGAGCATCATGGCAACGCGCGCAAAGTTGAGCGTGCCATGAAAGAAGCACTGAAGCACGATCGCGCCCGCATTCAGGTCGGCCGGATTTCAAGCTTTGGACTTATGGAAATGAGCCGCCAGCGTCTTCGTACCGGCGTGCTGGAGGCTTCGACTCGCGAATGTCCGCATTGCGAAGGTACGGGCCTCGTCCGCACCGCATCGTCTTCGGCGCTTTCCGCGCTTCGCCTGATCGAGGAAGAATCAGCAAAGGGCAATGGCAGCCAGATCGTTCTGCAAGCCAGCCAGGAAGCGACAATATACTGCCTCAACAACAAGCGCGCCGAACTGGCCGACATCGAGGAACGCTATCATGTCCGCGTACTGATCGTTCCAAACGGTGAAACCGAGGGTGCGAAGCTGGCCGTGTCCAGCTCTGGCCCACGTCCCGAGGCTCCCGTTGCCCTGCCTCCGATTATCGACATAGACGAAGATGATGATATCGAAGACGAAGTCGATGATTTCGAAATCGAAGAGGAAGAAGAGGTGCGTGAACCCACCCGCGCTCGCGAAAGCCGGGCTCGTGAGGAACGTCCTCGCGAAGAAGGCGAAAGCGCCGAAGGCCGCAAACGCAAACGCCGCCGTGGCCGCCGTGGCGGCAAGGGCCGTGAGCGCGACGGTCGTCCGGAAAATGGTGACGCTCCTGTTGAAAGCGATGCAATCGCTGCGGAAGGTGCGACAGAAAGTGCTCCTGTAGAAGCAGGCGAGGCCGTCGAGGCGGGTGAAGCAGCGACCGAAAGCAAACCAAAGGCTCGCCGGGGCCGACGTGGTGGCCGCGGTCGCGAACGCGATGATGCCGCAATCGTCACTGAGACAGTTGAAACAGCCCCCGAAGCCGAACCAGTTACGGCAGAAGAGCCAAGCGAGACGCCGAAGCGCCGCAGCCGAGCCAAAGCGAAGCCCGAGGTCGAAGCGGTCGAAGCTGAAGCTCCAGCGGCAAAAGCGCCTGCCGAAAAGGCCAAGGCCCCCGCAAAGAGCCGCAGTCGGGCAAAGGCTGCGCCAGCCGAAACGCCTGCTCAGGATGTGCCTGCTGAACCAAAAGCGAAAGCGCCTCGCAAAAAGGCTGCAGCCAAAGACGCACCAGAAAAGGTCGCGTCAACCGAAACAGCTGCGAGTGACGAAGCACCGCGTTCGGGTTGGTGGCAACGCACCTTTGGCTGACAGATAACTCGACAAATATCAAAGCCCCGCCGTTCGCATGACCGGCGGGGCTTTTCTTTGCGTAACTTCTTCATTGCGCGTTCAGGCGGTTCGGGTCATTTAATGTTCATGGCCATTTTCACCCTGCGCCGCATCCGCGCTGCTTTTGTTGTGTTTCTCGCAAGCGTGCTCGCCACACAGCCCGCGATGGCACAATCGATCCTGCGCGACGCGGAAACCGAAGCTTTTTTTGACGAGATTTCCGCACCGCTGATCCAGGCGGCGGGGCTCGACCCGAAAAATGTCGATATCGTCCTGATCAACGACAAATCAATCAATGCTTTCGTGGCGGGCGGGCAAGCCGTGTATCTCCATAGCGGCCTGCTCGACGCAGCGACCACCGCCAACGAAGTTCAAGGCGTCATCGCACACGAACTGGGCCATGTTGCGGGAGGCCACGCCGTTCGATTTAACGAAGGAGCTTCGGTCGCGAGCGGAATCAGCATTGCGACGCTGATATTGGCCGCCGCCGCAATTGCAATGGGCGCTGGCGAAGCAGGCATGGGAATCATGTCGGCGGGCCAGCAAGCGGCGCTTGGCAAATTCCTTGCCTATAGCCGCGGGCAGGAAGGTACCGCCGATGCGTCCGGCGCGCAATATCTATCGACTGCGGGAATTACCGGAAAGGGATCAATCAACTTCTTCAAAAAATTACAGAATTTCGAATTTCGTTTGGGCATTCCTCAGGAGGACAGTTACGGTCGAACCCATCCGTTGTCCGGTGAACGCATCTCGGTGCTTGAAGATACCTATTCCGCTGACCCCGCATGGACCAAGCCACTGAACGCTAAATGGGAAGCCGATTTCAAGCGTATCAAGGCCAAGCTTACCGGTTTTCTCGCCGATCCGACCACCACCATGCGCGATTATCCCGAAAGTGATAAAAGCACCCCTGCCCGCTATGCCCGCGCGTACGCTTGGCACAAATCAGCCTATCCGCAAAAGGCGCTCGAAGAATCCTCATCGCTGGTCACGGCCGCACCCGAAGATCCCTATTTTCTCGAGTTACACGGTCAGATTTTACTTGAATCTGGACGTCCTGCCGACGCCTTGGTGCCATTGCGAAAAGCGGTCAACCTTACCGGAAATCAGCCGCTGATTGCTGCCATTTTTGGTCATGCGCTCGTTGCGACTGAGGATAAGGCAAA
>JBGSVG010000298.1:0-2015 GCA_041753095.1 Sphingorhabdus sp.
TTCTGCACGATGGACCTTGCGGGCGACCAGTCAACGATGCGAGGAAGTGCGCCGGAAAGGTCAAGCAGCCCGGTCGACTGAAACAGGCGCTGTTCAAAACTATGCGCCAATTCGCCGCGCCGTCCAGCTGCGGTAAAATAAGCAGTAACCGAATTGTGGGTCGCGTCGAATCGCGCAGAGCCGGACCATTCGCGTGACCCTGGATTGAGATCGTCGGGAAACATCAGACCGCAATCCTGCCACGTCCCACCGCGCCGCAACAGCAGGCGCGTACGCGCGACATTGTGCCGCAGATTAGGGTCATCCATGCGATGTGCAGACAGCGTTATCCACAGCTCACCCTGTGCAATCACCGCAACGCTTCCGTCCGGATTTTGAAGCGGCCAGAGGTCCCAAAGATCGTGCTCGGGCAACAGCGGAACGGCATCCGTCGCGTCAATCAACGGCGCTTCAGTCAAGGGTTTGCTCGCGATTGCTGCTATATGGGCAGCGGTCCAGTCCGATACCGAATAGCCCGTGCTATCCGCCAGTATTTTCGCAGAAATCGACATCTGGCGTCGCGACCCCCTTTCGTCGATGCTTTCCCTATATCGACCATAGCTGAAATACAACAATCGATTGCATTAATTACGGTAAGTGAGCGAAGTTGGCCACATTTCGCCTTTTCTGCCATTATATCGCCACGACTAACGCCTATCTGACGGGCGATGGATTATTTAGCAAAGCAGTTGAAATGAGTGAAATGGCATTCTCCCCGCTTGATGCGGCCCAGAATATACCCGGTAATGACGGCGTGGCGGAGCGCGCCGCGCGGCTGAAGCGCGTGCCCGATGACAAAGCGATGCTACGTGCGGTTGCGGAACTGACCCGTGATCTTGGCGTACCCAATCCCCGCATATTCTGGTCCGACTTTCTAGCCTCTGCATTCATCGGCTATGCCGGGCTCGCCATAGCTATTCTGGCAGGCCCGCTGTGGCTGAAGCTTATCGCAGGCACCATTTCGGTGTTGGGACTGTATCGCGCCGGTGGCTTCATCCACGAAGTTACCCACGTCAAACATTCGGCGCTGCCGGGTTTTCGCTTCGGTTTTAACGCAGTTATCGGCGTACCGTTGCTGGTACCGTCTTACATGTATGAGGGCATTCACAACCTGCATCATGCGCGCACGCGTTACGGCACCGAACAGGATCCCGAATATTTGCCGCTCGCGTTGATGAAGCCGTGGACACTTCCGGTGTTCATTCTGGTGTCTTTGCTGGCCCCGATTGCATTGCTCTTCCGCAACGCGGTGCTGGCACCGTTGTCGCTCGTCATTCCGCCACTGCGCAAGCTGGTGGTCGAGCGTTATTCAGGGCTGGTCATCAACCCGGCCTTCCGTCGTCGCCCCGCCGAAGGGGAAGCACGCCGCAACTGGATATGGCAGGAAACAGCCGCCAGTATCTGGTCGATTGTACTTCTGACTAGCGTTTTCATTGGCTTCATCCCGTTGAATGCATTCCTGATATTTCTCGCAATCGTCGCCTGCGTTGCCGTATTGAACCAGATACGGACATTGGTTGCTCATCTGTGGGAAAATGACGGCGAGCCGCTGAGCGTTACTGCGCAGTTCCTAGACAGCGTCAATGTTCCACCCCCCGGCCTGCTCGCATCGATATGGGCGCCCGTCGGCCTTCGCTACCACGCGCTCCACCATTTGCTGCCAAGCGTTCCCTATCATGCACTGGGCGAAGCACATCGCCGTCTGACTGCGCAACTGGCGCCGGATTCGGCCTATCATCAGGCAAATTATGATGGGCTGCCCGGCCTCGCTTACCGCTTGGCGAAAAGCACAATGATACGCGGCGCATAAGCGCTGCAATATCATTGAGTGTCTGGAAAAACTGGAGCGGGCGAAGGGAATTGTTCGTTACCATACTTTCTTAAAGTCGCGGTTTAGTGCGGACTATCGCGCCTTCGACGATCAGCGCATGGGAAGGAACGCCGGTCGAAGGTTCGCCTTATACCAGACAACAGCT
>JBGSVG010000299.1:0-2528 GCA_041753095.1 Sphingorhabdus sp.
GCGCGGCAATCAGTATGCGCGTTGGTTTGTGGCATTCCGAAAGGGCAATGGCCAACCGGCGGGCAAGCCCACTTGCTTCTTCTCTGCGTGCTGCTTGAGCAATCCCGCCTGCGAGTTTTCCAAAGTCTATCTTGCCGGTCAGCAAGTCGAGCAGGCTGCGCGGGTTTTTTAGTCGTGCCCAATATCTTGCCCGAATGGCTGCCGCGCTGGGCGGTGCCGGTGAATCATTGCCTGCCGCTGCCTCGATAACCCAAGGGTTGGCAAGGATGAGCATGTCGATTGCGCTGCCAGCATGGAATAGCGCCAGCGCGGTAGCCGCGTCGCAGTTACCGAATGCGACCAGATGCGCGATGTGAGGTGCCGCTTGGCGAAAGGCCATTACGGCGGCGGCAAGGTCTTCCGAACTGCCATCGAATCCGCCATTAGTGCCCTCGCTGTCGCCGACGCCGCGACGGTCATAGCGGAAAACGGGGTAGCCCTTATGGGCGAAATAGGATGCCATCGCGGCTTGTCCGGCATAAGCCCCACTGCGGATTTCATTGCCGCCGCTGACAATTAGCAGGCCCGTGGTCCTCGGAGCCTCGTCGATCGTTCCGGCCAAATGGTCGCCTGCACAGTCAAAATCGATCATCCGCCGCATGATGCGCTCCAGCGGTTCAGGTCGGCGGCAATGGCGGCGGACATCGCAGAATCTTCGCCGGGTTCAGCGCGCAACCAAAGCGGCGTGCCATCAATATCGGCAAGTGCGACTTCGTGGATGCCTGTTGTGGTGGAAGTCAGCGCCATATCCAGTTCCACAAGCATTTCCTGCCTGAGCATTGCACCCGCGAGATCGAGGGGAGCAGATTTCGCCGCCATCATAAGTTGTTCGGCCGTTGTCGAAATCCCCGCCTCCTTATCGGCGACAATCCGGGTTCGAAGCATTGACTTAAGCAAGGATGCGCCCTTCGCAGGCGCCAGCCGCCACAAAGGCAGGTTGGCAGCATCGTCAATCAGGCAGCCGCCGCGGATAGAGGCAATATGGGTGGCGGATAGCTGGCAGGCACAATCAGCCACCGCATTTCGCCAGTCCAACAACGTCTGCTCCGACATGTTGGCCAAACTTTCGTTGCACCCTGGCAGATCGGGAAGCAGCGTTCGCACAGCTTGCTCGCCAAGCGCGCGCATGGCTTCAACCAACATTCGCCGCGTGCGGTTCATTTCTTCAAACAGTGGCGGAACAATCAATATCGTACGCGTTGCGTCGACTGTACCAAAGCTCAGGCAATGTTCGCTATGTCCGCCCGTTTCATAGGAAAGATGGACAAGCTGCGTCCTCACCCGGCAACCTTGGCCCTTGCGAACGCCACCAGACTGCCGAAGGTCGCGAACAGTTGGCCATCGACCTCATCATCATCAATGATGATATCGAGCCGGTCTTCCATTTCGGTCAGCAGCCCAGCCACCGCCATCGAATCCAGTTCGGGCAACGCGCCGAACAATTCGGATTCGTCATCCATCGCGGTCACTTGCGCTTTTGTCAGGCCAAGCACGTCGGAGAGCAGCTCGCGAATGGCATTTTCAATCTTTTCGGACATTGTTTTCTTTCAATTCACGCGGCGTTGCGGCGCATCTGCCGCAAATGTACGCGCGCAATCAAGGGCCAATTGGCGATATGGTTCGGCCAGAACAGGTCGATCCGGTATCGCGGACGCACTTTTTCCATCCAGTCGCGCTTATATCCGTCGCTGCCGGTACCGAAATCAATCTCGTCCACTCGGTCGATATCGATGACATGCTGGAACAACGCGGCCGACAGCAAGGTCCCCGGCGAAAACTCCAGATGCCTTTCGTCATGCGCCAACTTGTGAATGAGCGCGACACCATTTTCCACGGTCCAAAATTGCGCGGCGACCGGTTTACCGTCGATATAAGCGAGCCCGATCCGCAAAGCTCCTGCCGCGCTTTCTTGTTGCGCCAGCTGCTTCAAAAACTCCGGGCTGCCCTCGTACGGTTTCCAGCTTTTCGCATAGACCCGCTCATAATCCGCCCAGCTACTGTCCGAAAAATCGCGTTCGATGCGGACCGAGACCACACCCTTTTTGCCCTTGCGCTTTACGGTATTTTTAAGCTGTCCGGGGCGGCTCTCCCAATATTGATCGAAAGATCGACCACTGAGCTTCAAATAATGATTCTCGTCGCATTCGGTCATTTCAACCACCCAGCCCGCCGCCTCGAATGCGGCAGCAATCTGGTTTGCCGATCCATCTTCGTCGGGCACCGGCGCCAGCGTCAGTCGCCGCGTACGGCCACTCGCTGTCGCTGCCAGTTGGCGGAGCAGAGACATCCGCGTGACTTCGTCATAAGCCCCGCCAAAAATCGGTCGCCACGTAAAATTATACCAGTTGGCCAGTGCGCCATATTGTCCGCCAGCCAGTTGCATCAAGGGCATCCAGGCATCGGCCTCGCCCTCATGCGCGCGCAGCAAGAGCGGTGCTTTGTCGCGCAGCGCCATCCGGTGCAACTGGTCGAGCCATTCGAGCCGGTCA
>JBGSVG010000300.1:0-3803 GCA_041753095.1 Sphingorhabdus sp.
GATGAATTGCAGCGCGCCGTAGAGCCGATGAAGCAAGCCATCGAACGCGCCGCATCGGGCAATACTTTCTGGTTGAACCAGTTGAAAGGCGCTACCTACGAACCGGCAAAGTTTACGGCGCTGGGGAAGCTTTACAGCGACTATAATGGCGTGACACCTGCCATATTGCAGTCTTTGGCAAAGCGTTATTTCGTCAAGGAAAAGGCCTGGAAATTGGTGGTCGGGCCGCAAGGCGGTGGTGAACGGCAGGCGGTGTCACGGTAACTTGTCCGCCACCTTGCCGAATGAATGTCGCCCTAACCAGGAAAACGTTCGAACTTCGGTAACGCTTCCAAGCCATGCGTCCATTTCAGTTGCTCGGCCGCCTGCACATGCAATACCGGGACCAGCGCCTCGGCGTCGTCGAGTGTTGCAGTCTGGATATCGACAAGGCCCGGCAACATTTGCTCGTTCACATAACAAAGTCCGGTCCCGCATTTTGCGCAGAAATGGCGATAGGCGTTGGGTGAGCTGTTAAAACTCGCCGTTTCACCCTCGACCTTGAACTCAGCGGTCTTGAATGCGGCCCAGCTTACGAAAGGCGCACCCGCCGATTTACGGCAATCGGTGCAATGGCAAACCGATACATGTTCGGGCTCGCCGCTCACCTGATATCGCACCGCGCCGCAATGGCATCCACCTTCCAGTGTCATGATGTTTCTCCTCTAGCCCTGACATAACAGGCAATCGAGGTTCATAGAACATATTTGGACAGGTCGGTATCCTTGGCGATCCCGGAAAGCTGCTTTTGCACATAGGCAGCATCAATAGTGATGGCATCGCCTTTGCGATCTTCCGCGTCGAAACTGATGTCCTCGAGTAGTTTCTCCATCACCGTCTGCAATCGCCGCGCTCCGATATTTTCGATGCTCGCATTTACGTCAAATGCAATCCGGGCGATCGCATCGATGGCGTCGTCGGTGAAGGTCAGCGTAACTTCCTCGGTGGCAAGCAAGGCAGCATATTGCGTCGGCAAATTAGCCCGGGTTTCGGACAATATGCGGACAAAATCCTTATGCTCCAGCGCGCGCAGCTCGACGCGGATGGGTAGACGGCCCTGAAGTTCGGGCAGCATGTCACTCGGCTTTGAAATGTGAAAGGCGCCAGAGGCGATGAAAAGGACATGGTCGGTTTTCATCGGCCCATATTTGGTTGCTACGGTCGTGCCTTCGATCAGAGGCAGCAGGTCTCGCTGAACGCCTTCGCGGCTAACCGATCCGCCACGTACGTCGGAAACTGCAATCTTGTCGATCTCATCGAGAAAAACGATGCCATTGGCCTCCGCATCAGCAAGTGCAGCGCGGTTTACGTCGTCCTGATCAAGCCGTTTTTCGGATTCTTCCTCGACCAGCTTGGTCCACGCGTCGGGCACTTTCATCTTGCGGCGCTTCAGGTTGTCCTTGCCAAAGGCCTTGCCCATCATTTCGCCGAGATTGATCATCCCGACATTGCCGCCCATTCCGGGTATCTCCATCGGAGCAACTGGGCTGTCAGAGACTTCTATCTCAATCTCTACATCGTCCATATGCCGGTCGCGGATACGCTGGCGGAATGCTTCGCGCGTCGCTTCGCTGGCGGTATCGCCCGCCAGAGGCTTTAATATGCGCTCCATGGCTGCGGTTTCAGCGGCCTCACGTACATGCTCGCGGCGGCGTTCCTTTTCCAAGCGCACCGCCTCTTCGGCCAAGTCACGGGCAATCTGCTCGACGTCGCGGCCGACATAGCCGACTTCGGTGAATTTGGTGGCTTCCACCTTGATAAACGGTGCGTCGGCCAGTTTGGCAAGGCGGCGGCTGATTTCAGTCTTACCGCACCCGGTGGGACCAATCATTAGGATGTTCTTCGGCGTCACCTCGTCGCGCAGGTCTGCGCCGAGCCGCTGACGCCGCCAGCGGTTACGCAGCGCAACGGCAACCGCCCGTTTCGCGTCGGCTTGTCCGATGATATGTTCATCAAGTGCGGCAACAATGGCTTTGGGAGTAAGGTTCTGGTTCATACCCGCCTAGATGGTGGATTTTAAAGGCGATTCAAGTGGTTTGCACGTCTGGGCTTTGATATGCGTGGGGGATGCCGCTGCCGTCATTACTCATCATCGACGATTTTCTAACCGACCCTGATGTTGCCCGTAAGAAGGCACTGGATCTCGATTATGACCCGGCGTTCAAAAACGGCAATTACCCCGGTTTGCTATCGACAAAGGCTTTACCGATTCCTGGGTTAGATGACGCCGTCGGCCGCATCATCGGCGCAGCAGTAAAACCGCAACCCGGTACCAGCCATAGCCATTGCCGTTTGACGCTTGCCAAAGATAAAGGGTTATCGGGAGTCCACATCGACCCGTGCTTCTATTCAGGCATTTTGTACCTTAACCTGCCCGAACATTGCCGCGGCGGTACTGATTTCTTCCGGCACAAGCGCACGGGGCTTGAGCGGGTTCCGACTGATGTCGGCCAAATGCTGGCGGCCGGCTATCCCGGTCCCAATCAATTGATTGAAGACGTCGTCAACGCCGATACGCTGAAGCCATCAAAATGGGAAAAGCAGTTTACCGTGCCGATGCGGTTCAACCGGTTGATTCTATTCAGTCCGTGGATGTTTCACAATTCCGCCCGCGGATTTGGATCAACCCCTGAAAATGGCCGACTGGTTCATTTGATGTTTTTCGGCGCAGCCTAGCTCTCGCTGGCAAGCGTTTCGACGGTAAGCTGGTCATTGGTGTACACGCAGATTTCGGCTGCAATTTTCATCGCGTGACCGGCCATTTTTTCCGCGTCGCTCTCATATTCGGCAAGCGCCCGCGCAGCAGATAGTGCATAATTGCCGCCTGACCCTATCGCCGCAATGCCATCATTGGGCTCGAGAACATCGCCGTTACCGGTCAGTATCAACGTTACCTCTTTATCGGCGACGATCATCATTGCCTCCAAGTTACGAAGATATTTGTCCGTGCGCCAGTCCTTGGCGAGTTCGACTGCAGCACGCATCAATTGCCCGCGATGCTGCTCCAGTTTCTTTTCCAGCCGTTCGAACAGGGTGAACGCATCGGCAGTTGCGCCAGCAAATCCAGCAATCACGCTACCGTCGTGCAACTGGCGTACTTTCTTTGCATTAGGCTTCATCACCGTCTGGCCCATCGAGACCTGACCATCGCCCGCGATTACGACTTTGCCGTTTTTACGTACCGACAATATGGTCGTGCCATACCAAGTCGTGGCGCTCTTATGTGATTGATTATCCATTTGCCGGATATGGTGGGGGGAGAGCAAAAGCGCAAGAGAAGCTAATTCGCCTCGCGCTCGCCCAATTGTCGTTCCCACGCCAAAGCATGTGTGACGATAACATCGAGATCGTCATAAAGCGGTTCCCAGCCGAAGCGCGCCTTGATCGCTTTATTGTCGGAAATGAGCGAGTCGGGGTCACCTGCGCGGCGACCTTCCATCTTTCGGACCAACTTGTTGTTAGTTACCCGATCAATGGCATCGAGTACCTGCATGACCGAATAGCCGTGGCCATAACCGCAGTTGAGCGTGTGGCTTTTTGTCGGATCTGCGATAAGCGCTTCCAAGGCGATAACGTGCGCCGCAGCGAGGTCGCTGACATGGATATAATCGCGGACACCTGTGCCATCGGCGGTCGCATAGTCTGAGCCGAACACACTAACAGATTCACGCTTGCCAAGCGCTGCCTCCACGCCAATCTTGATCAGATGCGTCGCGCCTATGGTCGATTGACCACTACGCCCTTCAGGATCAGCACCGGCAACA
>JBGSVG010000301.1:0-2137 GCA_041753095.1 Sphingorhabdus sp.
TCGGTCTCGCGTCGCCTCCAGATTGACCGAAAGGACACCAACCTGGGCACGATTCAGTTCAACAATCGCCTCGTCGCGGATGACATCCATATAGGCGCTGACCACAGCAGAAAAAATCGCACTTTCGGTTCCGCGAAGCGACGCAAATCCAGCTTCGACGCGGTTCTCGGCAGCGCGCACCGAATTACGGATGCCGCCACCTGCATAAAGTGGAACCGATGCGCTGGGACCAATGCTCAAAACGCGATCTGGAGAGAAGCTCGTGCCGGTGCCATTGGAGCGCGGAAAATTTTCGGTGTAGCTCACGCTGGCATCAGCGCTTGGCCGTCCGGCGGACTTGGCGAGCGGGACGCCTTCATTCGTCGCCTTCTGCCCTTCGCGAGCAGCTGTTAGATTGGGATTGGTTTCATACGCCGATACCAGCGCCTCGCGCAGCGTATCTGCAACGGCAGGCGCAGTTAATATCGCGGAGCTGAGCAGGCCAACAACAACCAGACGGCGCGCGCTCAAAACACGAACTCCGGTTTGCGCGCAAATTCCGCAAGGGGTGCAATTTCGCTATCGATAAACGGCTTCAACGCAACCCTGCCCCCATGCACATATCCTTTTGCAAGACGCGTCACCGCGCCTTCAACCGTGCCGGTTACCAATCGCGCACCGTCGGCAGCGAGTGCCGTCAGGCTAACCGGCAACTCCTCGACAGCACCGTCGATGATAATCAACGAGTAAGGAGCAGCCTTTTTTGCGCCGGCCATGTCTGCCGCATCGACGGTCGTGACCTTTGCAACGCGCCGGTCAAGCAGCGCTGCTGCATAGCCATTGCCCGTTCCCACCAACAGGACATTGTCGTCAGGGACAACGTCGGCGGCTTGCAGCAGCAGGGCTGTGGACACTGGCGGGTTCAAAAACCGATGTTCTGCCAACATGATTGCGCGGTCCATATAGGCGGTCGTACGGTGCGATGCGGGGACATAGTCCTCACGTGGCAGACGCCCCATTTCAGCCAGTACCCACGCCTCGGTCACACCGCTGGTACGCAGCTGGCTGTCAACCATCGCGCGTCGCATATCTTCAAAATTGACTGATTCCATCGGGATATTTCCATTAACTTCATGGCCATGTGGCACAACTGTATTGCAAAGACAATACAGCCTTTGAGTCCGTTTCTAGCCAGCGTTACCGAAAACGCCAAGAAGGATTCAGACAAACACCTGATTTTAGGTGGCAAACAGCAACTTTTTTGCAACATTGATATGGCGCAGTACACCGTGAGATATTGGCCGTTGCATTGGTTTGCCCGACCCGCTAGATGGCGCCTCCACCGCACGAGAGGCCCGATGGCGGAGTGGTGACGCAGAGGACTGCAAATCCTTGCACGCCGGTTCGATTCCGGCTCGGGCCTCCATTTTGACGGAAAAATCCGCTGGGTCCTAAGCCGAGCGCCTTCCGCGCCCATTTGCCGGAAAGTTGAAAGCGCGTTGCGTCGCGCCATCCGGCTGTATAGGGCAGTAATATGAAAGACTGTTCGCAATGCGTCGTCCGTAATAGTGCCATTTGCGCTGCATTGATGCCTGACGAACTGGACGTGTTGAGCCAGTTGGGGCGAAAGCAGCGTGTCGGGCGCGGCCAAACGGTTGTTTGGGAGGGTGATGACGCCATCATCGTTGCAAATGTTATTTCGGGCATACTTAAGGTATCGATGAGCATCGCTGATGGGCGGGAGCAAATCGTGGGTGTGGTATTTCCTGGTGACTTTATTGGCCGCCCTTTCGGACAAAAGAGCCCTTACAGTGTCACGGCGCTGAGCGACGCAGAGCTGTGTATTTTTTCACGATCAAATTTTGACGCCTTTGCCCGCAATCATCCGGAACTTGAGCACAAATTGCTTCAACGCACCTTAGCTGAATTAGACCGCGCGCGTGAATGGATGTTGCTGCTGGGCAAAAAGACGGCTACCGAACGGATAGCCACCTTATTACTCGAAATGTCGAGCCGCATGGGCGCGACTGGCTGTTCAATCGAAGAGAATGAATTAAACGAGTTTGCGTTGCCCTTAGACCGGCAGCAAATGGGCGATGTTCTCGGGCTGACTATCGAAACGGTAAGTCGTCAGCTTTCCCGCCTGAAGGCCGATGGC
>JBGSVG010000302.1:0-1602 GCA_041753095.1 Sphingorhabdus sp.
CTGCCCCGATTTGGTCCCCGCCAGTATGCGTGCGGCGATACTGGGCGAAAAGCGCAGTTCGGCCATTGCCGCATCGACCTTGGCCTTGGTTGCCGCGCTGACATAGGGGTGGTTGTTGAGCACACGGCTGACGGTCTTGACGGCAACTCCAGCCAGCTTTGCGACATCGCGGATGTTCGACCGTGTGTTCATGCCCTGAATTCCTCGGTGATAGAGGCAAACAATGCAGCATACCCGCTATCTTTGCGAGTAAAAACCGGAGGTTGACCGTGCGGCGCGGCGATTTGGTGGGTGCCTTTGGTATAAGGGGCACCAGACCAAAGATGCAGCCATTCGCCGTCGGGCAGAATCACGTCACGACCATCTTTGTCTTCTTCAACCACTGGCGCGACGACCATATCGGCCCCGTAAAGATACTGGTCCTGAATACAATAATAGGCCGGGTCGTTATGATGCAGAAACATCGGACGCTGTAGCGGCAGGCCTGTCGCCACCGCTTCGTCCGACAATGCCCGAACATAGGGCGCGAGCCGCGCATGCACTTGGCTCATCCGGGCAAAATGAGCGAGTATTTCTCTGCTACTGTCGATCTGCAAATTATCAGTTGGCCGATTGCCCTCGTGGCTCCGCATGACCGGCGCAAATGCCGCGAGATCGATCCAGCGATGCAAGAGTTCGGTGGTGCGCACGACACCGTGCAGGCTGGTATAGCCGCCCAAGTCGCTGTGATGATACGCGTTGCCCAGCAATCCCGATGACAGTGCAGCGGTAATCACAGTATTTATGCCATCGTGCCGCGTAAAATCGACACATTGATCACCTGCCCAAAGGAGCGGGCAATACGCTTGTACGCCGGAAAAACCTGCACGCATAAAGAAGGTCGCTTCTGCGGCTTTTCCGCGCGAGGCAATTGCGTCCGCATTGACCTTTGCCCATAGCACTGGCCAGCGATTATGCGCTTCCATTGGATCCGAACCATCGAACAGGCGCACATCGGTCGGCAGATATTCCCCGAAGTCGGCCATCCAGCCAGACAGGCCGAAATCGAGCATTTCCTGACCAATAATCCGATCAGAAAACCAGGCTGCGGCGGCCGGGTTCGTAAAGTCGACTACGCCTGCGTCAAACTCGCCGAAGTCTACTGCATAAGGCTCGTCTTTATCCCGTTGGAGCGCTAAATAATTGGCATTCAATGCCTCTTGATACAATGCACCATCGACCGCGAGATAAGGGTTTACATAACCAAGATATCGGATGCCGCGCTCTGCCAGCGCGGCAATTCGGTCTGGCAAATCGGGATAGCGTGCCGCGTTCCACTTCCAGTCCCAGAAGAGCCTTTTGCCAAAACCGGTCTCACGAATGCCCACCCAGTCTTCGCACCATAGCCCGGATATCGCTGCTCCGGACGCAGCGATTTTCTCGAAACGGTCGAAGCTTGCCTCGCCGTCTTTAAGGCCGACTATCGCGCCTGATATTGCCCATTCGGGTAAAGGAGGTTGACGACCGAAGCGGTCTGACAATTTGGTTACAAGGTCGGGCAGTGAAGGTGCGTCGAACAGCTCCAAATCCAGATCCGCGCTCCAGCATTCGATGCCGACCCGG
>JBGSVG010000303.1:0-25233 GCA_041753095.1 Sphingorhabdus sp.
CGCACGAGAAGTTTCCACTGCCATGGCGGCAATAATGCTTGGTGGACTCGTTACGCTTCTGGTCGCCGGCTTCCTGCGCCAACAGGCCAAGACCGGCAAGCGCGACGCTACCACGATGGTCGCCGCTATGATTACTTTGGCGCTGGGCCTACTCGGCGGAGCTGGCCATATGGCATTCGCAGTTGCAGCGGCGGCGCTAACCACTTTCGTTCTCGCAATGCGTAACCAAGCGCATAACCTGTTACGTTCACTGGACCAGATTGAAGTGCAGGCTATCGCTAGGTTTGCGGTCATCGCGGTCGCTATCCTGCCGTTCCTTCCCAACGCACAATATGGACCTTATGACGCCTGGAACCCGTTCAAGCTTTGGCTGGTCCTTGTCTTGATTATCGGATTTTCCATTGTCGCCTATGTGGCCAACGGGGTGATCGGCAAGAACAAGGGAACAATCATCGCTGCAGTGATAGGCGGAACATACTCTTCGACCGCTGTCACTGCGGCGTTTGCCACAAGGCTCCGCGAAACAGACACAGGCCCGTTCGCCACTGGCATCGCTCTCGCAAGTGCAGTGATGTATGTGCGTGTCCTGGTGCTAACCGCCATTCTCGCACCCGCGGCAGCTCTGCCATTACTCTGGCTGCTTGCCCCGGCAGGGTTCGCCGCATTTGCCGTTTCGGCTATCACTTGGCGGTTCGAGCGATCGAGTAGTAGTACCACTAGCCAGCTTATGAAAAAGCCGTTCGAGCTGCTCCCTGCGCTGGGCTTCCTGGTTGCGATGGGTGCCGCCTCGCTGCTGGTGCGTTGGGCCCAGTTCAAGTTTGGTGAGGCGGGCGCCGCCTGGTCTCTGTTTATCGCCGGGAGCTTTGACGTCGATGCCGCAATCGTGACCTTGGGCGGTCTGCCACGTGGATCGGTGAATCCCGCAATTGCTGCGATTGCTCTTGGCGGCACGGTCGCAGTAAATATGGCCTTCAAGATTGCCATCGTTCTGGCCAACGCCCGCCTGCATGCCGGCCGTCTTGCAGCAACTTCTTTATTGGCTAGTCTGGTAGTCCTAATTTCGACGCTCGTCTGGCGCTTGATCCAGCTTGCCCCCTAAAAATCTGGTGCGGTCCAACCAAGGTCAGCGTTCAACAACGCAGGGGCAATACGACTTCGGTTTCTGCGATAAGGCTAAAATTTGCCTGACCTACCTTGCCGAAATCGGCTTCCCGAAGCGGCCTTCTGCATCCACTGAGACCAGCGTATTTTTCCATTTGTCACATTCCGAACAGCTTACTTCCAAAATCGTTTGATGTCGGTGAGTTTGTTATGGGCTTTTTCAGCCGCCCTCAGGAGGTTTTTCTTCTTACCGCTGGCTAGTAGTTCGCGCGCATCAACGTCGTTTGTCATGCCCAATTTTTCCAACACCGCCGGAGCCGTCGCAAGATCGTTCAGCAATCCGAGATGGTCCTGGAGCGACTGGAGTGCCCTGACAAACCGCTTGCATTGACGTTTCTCGCCCTTTCTCTCGAACAAGCTCGCAAAGAACTCTGCTGCATACCGCAACTTCTTGGCATCCTTGCGAAGTTCGTGCCGAACCCCATCATCTGCATTGGCGAGGTCACGCCCATCCTTTTTCACGTTTCGGCGAAAACGATTGAGCGCCTTGATCGCGAATTTGCGTGCAGACTGCTCGCGGTTAGCATCGCCGACAAACGAGCCTGCCCACGTGTCGCCTGCCGCCCACTCGGCAAAGTTGAGCATCAGAAGCCGCGCGCGCGGCGAAGAGAGCACCTCGCAGACCCGATCGTAGGCGATTTCGCGCGCTACGACGATCCGATCGCGTATCTGCCCTGGTCCAGCGCGCTCGAGCAACACATCCAGATTTCGCGCGTCGCCAAGTTCCGAAGACAACCAGCGAAACCCTTCACGCAGATCCGCTCCTGCATTGCCAATCATCGGCTTGAAAATCGAAAAGGCCGATCGCAACCTTCGTATCGCGACACGCGACTGATGCAGTGCCGCCGCGTTGCGGTCCTCAAGAAAAATCGGTTCATTGAGTCGGAAATGCCGGATGCAGGAGTTCACGACAGACCGAAACGCCTCCTCTGTCGAGATGTGATCGGCGAGTTCCACCGGCTCCGCCTTTGCCACCGTCTCAAGCGGTCTGGTCAGTCTATGGCCTCGCTCTGCCTTGGTGAGCACGCCAAGCCGCGCGGGCGCAGCCGTATCGATTTTGCGCGCGAGCGCGAACACGGCGGCAGGGGCGCCGCTCTTCAATTCAAGTTCGATCTCGCAAATCGAGGACCGGCGCTCGCAGACGACGGCCTCTCCGCGGTCCAGAACCAACTCGATTGTTGTGCCGCCTTCATTCATGAGCCAAGTGTATCGGTCGATCCTGACCTCGAAAACGGATGTAATGGCATCGGTTGATTCGCCGAGTAGCGCGCGGATCGGCGTGCTGTCGTAAAGGATGGGCACATCGTCGTTGACGGATTGCTCCCATTCGGACCGCGCGAACAAACCGGCCACACTGCCTCGATCGGTCTTGACGGTCTGAATGCGTTTGCCTTCCGACTCACGAATGCGAAGCGAAAGCCCTGCTTTCCTTAGCTTTCCATCGGGCGTGTCGAAGTAGATCGATTTTTGCCGCGTGATTTTGGGATCACCCACCAATAACCCGGAAGCTTCGATCTGATCGGCGGCTTCGCCCGTCATTTCGAGCTTCAGTTCGATTTCCTTTTCCATAAACGTCTGCCTCATGTGCGATTACCATCATGCAGCGCCTTCTCCATCATGCCAAGCGTCACCTCGGCATCGCGTCAAAGCGGGATTTGCGGACTTAACGTCGAGGAACGCATTTAGTCCCTGTTCAGGTATGATTTATTCAAGAAATCGTCGGACGGAGCTTGGGATATCGACAGTAAGCGCTAATATTGCAGCCGTTCGTCTTTACCGACTAGCTCTCTAATAGCTGCCGTGCGTTCACCCGCTCGAGTTAAAGCGATTTATGGGCCGGTAGCGGACTGTCTGCTTCTGTGTGTGGATAGATGAATAGCTGCCGTTTAGGCCAGTCAGAACGCTTGGCGGTTGCAGCTTACAAAGCAGCCGTTCGTTGGCCGAAAACAAAATTAGGCGCCCCGCCAATCAACGAGGTTCGTTTCAAAAGTTGCCGTAATCATACCTTGAGATGGCGGTGAGATAGGGATCGTATCCTACTACACGCTTTTGAAACTGCGAACTTCCCATTTCATGTCATTGCAAATGTGCGTTCAGCATAGCTAAACTGCGATCATCGGCATTCCAGTCGGCAGCAAAAACACCGCGGTTGCCGAATAGCTGTTGCGCGATGCCAGCACTGCCAGCGGTTTGCCATGCTTCGTACAAAACGTGGCGCATTGGATCATCCACGGCGTGGGTATCGCCGCGCACATGCAGAATCCAAGCGGCGAGCGCTTCCAATATCGCAGGGCAGTGACCACCGTTTTGCTGATGGAAGGCGAGCGTCTCAAGCCATCGTTGCGGTATCTTCTGGCTACCATCCATGGCAATCTGGGTCAGCCGATGATTGAGTGCGGAGTTTTTGAATCTCTCGATGAGCGTGTCGGCGTAGGCTGAAAGTTGCTGACCTGGCGTTGGCATCAGGCTGGGGGCTGCTTCATCGCGCATAAGCCTGTTGATCAGCGAAGCAAGTTCGGGATCGACGATGGCCTGATGCACAAATTCATGACCCCGCCGGAGGCCGAGATAGGCCAGCGCCGAGTGTGCACCATTGAGCATGCGCAGCTTGGCTTTTTCATAGGCGTGAACATCCTACGTAATCTGTGCGCCATGATTTTCCCATAAGGGACGCGGGCCGGCAAATTTATCTTCGATTATCCACTGGCTGAACGGCTCTGTGACCACCGCAGCCGCATCCCGCATACCCAGCATGGCTTCAATTTCGGCTCGGTCGGTATCGGAAGTCGCTGGTACGATGCGGTCGATCATTGTTGCAGGGCAAGTGCATTCTGCCTCGAACCAATATTGCAAATCGGGGGCATGTGCGGCGAGATACGCGCCCATCAGCCGGTGTAGCTGCGCGCCATTTCCTGCCAGATTATCGCAGCTCAGTAAAGTCAGGCCGGGCAGGCCAGCGTCCCGTCGTTGCGCAAAGGCTTCAGCAAGATAGCTGTAGGCCGACTGACTATCTGCAAGAGCCCGATCGAGCGAACCATCCGATGAACGGCAATAACCCTTCTCAGTGATAGTGAAGCTGACAATATGGGTCGTCGGCGCGGCGAGCGTTGCGACCAACCGTTCACGTTCTGCGCTTGCGACCACGACATCTGCGACTGACCCAATGATACGCAACTTCGTGACATCCGCGCGTCGTTCGACCATAGTATAAAGACCGCCTTGTGGCCGCATCTGGTCGCGCACATGGCATGAGCGCAGCGACACGCCAAGAATACGCCAGTCGCCCTTTTCGGCGGCCATCACATCATCGGTATACGCCGCCTGATGCGCCCGATGAAAGGCGCCGAAGCCGAAATGTACGATGCCGATACCGCGCACATCCCGATCATAGGCAGGAACGGCCACCGTCCCGGGCAGCCTAGACAGGTTGGAGGCAGACAGCCTCACAATTTATAGGCCGCCTTGGCCAAATTGTAGCTTAGATCAACCGCGAGTTCTGCCGCTTCCCGCGTCACTACCGGATTGCAAAAGCACCGGTAGCCTAATGGCCAGATTAAGCCTCGAAGCCCAGCTTGATGCACTCGAAGCAATATCTACCGCTGAGCTAAAGGCCCAATGGCGGCGGGTTTACTCATGCCCGCCGCCACACACTCGGGGTCTGATGTTGCTGGCACTGGGCTATGACCTGCAATGTAAAGCCATGGGCAAAATGTCAGCTTCAACGCGTGACGTACTGCGAAGCGCTGAATATGGTCGGTCGAGGTCCACGCCTGTGCCGACCGGTGCGCGACTGATGCGGAGTTGGAACGGCCAGACCTATGTAGTGGAGACTGCCGAGGATGGGACTATCCGCTGGAACAACCGGGAGTGGCGGTCGCTGAGCGAGGTTGCACGGGCAATTACCGGCACGCGCTGGTCTGGACCTGCATTCTTCGGTCTTCGCAACAAGAAGCAGGCTGCGGCATGAAACGAATCCGCTGCGCCATCTATACACGTAAGTCTTCAGACGAGGGACTCGAACAGGACTTCAACAGTCTTGATGCGCAGTTCGAGGCCTGCTCGGCTTATATATTGTCGCAGGCGAGCGAAGGCTGGAACGCTGTATCGGCCCGATATGATGACGGCGGCGCATCGGGCGGAACGCTAGAACGACCTGCACTCAGGCGATTGCTTAAGGATATAGCATCAGGGCTGATTGATACTGTTGTCGTCTACAAGATTGACCGGCTGACGCGTTCATTGCTGGACTTTGCCAAGCTGGTCGAAGCGTTCGACAAGGCAGAGACCAGCTTCGTCTCTATCACCCAGTCGTTTAACACCACCACCAGCATGGGCCGTTTAACCCTCAACATGCTGTTGTCGTTTGCACAGTTCGAGCGCGAGGTGACTGCCGAGCGTATCCGCGATAAGATATCAGCGTCCAAAGCCAAGGGCATGTGGATGGGCGGGATACCGCCGCTCGGATATGCAGCAGATGGCAGGACGCTAAAAATTGTCGATGACCATGCCGAGCTCGTGCGCGACATTTATCACCTTTATCTAAAACTTGGCAGTGTGCGGTTGCTCGAAGAGCAGCTTCATGCCGACGGCATATGTGTGCCTGCAAGGACAGCGGGAACCGGAAAGGTCACCGGTGGCGGCAATTTCCTCAGAGGCCAACTTTATACCATTCTCGACAACCCCATATATAAGGGTGACATCAAGCACGGCAAAAAAACTTACCCCCGGTCTGCACCAAGCCATCATCGACCCCGGGACTTGGGAATATGTTCAGCTCAAACGGCAGGTCAATATCCGGGGTCATCGCAGCCAACACATGGCATCCCATCATTCTCTGCTTGCAGGCAAGCTGTTCGATGAACAAGGGAAACCGCTAATAGCGGTCCATACCAACAAGGGACCAAAGCGTTACCGCTATTATGTCAGCCAGCATCTGCATCATAAGACCAGCGAAGCACAGGGATGGCGGATGCCGGCCAAAGAAGTTGAAGGCCTGATAGGCCTGAAGCTTCAGGAAATGCTGCGTGACCCTATCGACCTGATTGGCCAGATGCAGCTCGCCATGCCTGCCCCCACCTGCATCGCGAGACTGCTTGAGCATGCTGCTCTCATTACTGGCAAGTTGGAAGGAGCTAATCTGGGCATCGTCCCAAAGTTGGTCACCAAGGCAACGCTCAGCGACACGGCTATCGCGGTCGATCTGTCGGTCACTGAAACCGCCCGCCTGCTCAAACTAGAACTTCCATCAACCGAGCGGCAACATCCTGTGCGCATCGACGCTAAGCTCACACGGTCCGGCGTTGCCATGAAGCTGGTGCAGCAGAATGGAGCAGCACCGGTAAATGGAGTAGCGGTCGAAAAGCTGCTCAAGACAATCGCCAGGGGCCATGCCTTCTGGCAGCGGCTGCAATCGGATGGTCTCAATGTAACTCAGCTTGCAAAACTTGAGGGCATGACCGTGTCCTATCTCACGCGCGTGCTGAGACTCGCATTCCTCGATCCCTGGATAGTCGAACAGATAATCGCAGGCCGTCAGCCAGCCAAGCTCGATGCACGCAAGCTTACACTTTCCGGCGAACTGCCGATGCGCTGGAATCACCAGCGTGCGTTCGCTGGGTTCAATACAACCTGCTAACTACTGAACTGTACCACGAAAAATGGCCGCAGAGAAAATGGGGCAATTTGGCCCCACATTGCTCTCCGGCAACGTTCTCTTGGTACAGTATGGGTAGGTGAGAGGCCCAGAACTGCGGCATTTTAGGGGTCGTTCTTTGAAACTGCCAAAAACTGCAGACTGCGTGGCGGTGGGTGCAGTCGGACGTGAACCTGTCTCCATTTGTGTTTCCCTGTTGTGCAGGGAATTTACAGGGAATTATTCATATTTGTGACGCGTATGACGTCGGTTTTTTACACAGAACTTAGCTTTTCTGCGGCGCTTGGAACCAAATTCCCTACGATATTGAACAGGGAATTTTTTGCAATTAGCAGGGCAAATTTGTGGCGGAACAAGGAATTGGATTGTCTCACAACATTCCCGATTCAATGGGATAGTGACTATTGCCAAGAGCATCATGAAGGCATTGTTCGCTTAACGGAGCGTCACAATCGCAGTCACTGATGTAGGCGCGGCTTGAGGTTTTGAGCGCTATAAGGCACGACAGCTCATCGTGTGGGATAAGGTAATTACATAGCCGGAATTGAGATACTCAATTCAACGGTCTGAACAGTCCTATTTCTAAAGCCAGCAGAAACAGTGCGACAAAGACTGCTACGCTACAAAAAATGACTTTTCCGAAATGTACTCGGCGCTGATCAGCGTTGGCTATCAAAAAGAAAGAGAGGTTTTCCGGTAACGGCTCGCTACAGCTATTTAAAATTGATGTTTTGGATTCGCTGATGATAGTTTCGCTCATCTAGGTTCTCCGGTTTTTCGTTTTTTAGTACTTTTGTCATTTACTCGTCTCCGCCCAAACCACATGGCGCGCAGGACATTATCCTTGCGGCGGTCATGGTGGTAAAACGCAGCGATGATGTGGAGGCTGACAATCGTCAGTAGCAACCACGCTAATCCGAAATGAATCCAGTAAAAGGGACCGACAAGCGGCTTGGATTTTTCAATGATGCCGGGAATGACGAAAAGCCCGAAAAATTTGGTCGGGCTGCCGAATGCCGACGATGCGACCCAGCCGGTGGCCGGTACGACAATCATCAGCGTGTAAAGACTCCGGTGAGTCCATTTTGAAGCCTTTTCCTCGAAAGGTGTCAGCTCTTCTGTGACCGGCTTTGGGTTGGCCAATTTCCAAATCAGGCGCAACATAACAAGACCGAGCAGGATCAGTCCAAAAGACTTGTGCCAGTGAATGTAGGTGATGAAGAACAACGGCGAGGATTTGAACCACGGCATGCTGTCGTTGACATGCAGTATAAAGATTGAGGCGCCGATGATGCCCAGGGCCATAGCCCAGTGGAACAACTTCGCGCCCAATCCCCAGCTCGTCGAGGTATTCCGGAACGCCATCAGAAATTATACGCGAAAGTTACGCCGAATTGCCGCTTGCGCGGAGCGGATACGGCGAAGTCGCGGAAGAAGGTCGTCTGATTGAGTCCGGTGAGCGGGTTAACACGGGTCAGCAAGCGGTTGAAATCGAGCAGGCGCGTGACAACCAGAGGAGTCTTGTCGTTGAGCAGGTTGCGCGCGAATACGGTCAAGCTCCATTCGGGCCGCTCAATGCCGATGCTGGCATTCAGATTGTAGCTGTCACCTGCCCAGTTGAGATTGTCGACCTGACTGTAGCGCTTGGACTCGTACGCCAAATCGCCACGTGCAAAGAATTCGAGCGCGCCGCTCACCGGCGCGGTCACTTGCGCGGTGGCGATGAACTGATGCGTCGGCGTCTGCGGCAGTCGATTGCCCGACACATCACCTTCAAGATTGTCACGGTCGAGAGGATTGCGAGTGTCGTTGGTCAGGAAGCCTGGACGCCCGTCTGTATCGTAAATTTCTTCGGTCGTGTCGTCGTAAAATTCGGTAAACTTCGCATCAACATAGGTGTAGCCAAAACGCAGGAACAACCAATCGGTTGGTTTACCCGAAAAATCGACTTCGAAACCTTTGATCTCAGATGCGCCGGCATTTTGGATGAACACCACGCTGTTGGGTGTGCCGTTGACGCGCGTGTAACTTTCGCCACGGCTCAATTGCTGATTCTGCCAGTCCGTGTAAAACCCTGCTACCGAATAGTTGATCGCATCGGCGAAGCGGCCCTTGGCGCCGATTTCATAAGACCATGCGGTTTCCTCGCCGAAAATGTCAAAACCCTGTGAAGTGAACGAGGTGATGTCGGCAGCGCTGGCATCGATTGGAAACGCATTAAAGCCGCCTGGCTTGTTCCCCTTTGCTGCCGTTGCATGCAACGTCAGTGTTTCGTTTGGTTCGTAGCGCATGGAAAAGCGCGGCAGGAATGCGTTGAATTTTGCACGGCGTATTCCGGTGGCCGCTGGCGGTATAGCGTTGTTACTGCCAACGGGCGCGAGCACTTCGGTTGAGCCGATGATCGTTTCCTTCTGGTAACGCGCCTCTGCGCCGAATGTAATTTTTTCGCCGAGATCGGCTTCGATCATGCCGAAGATCGATTTCGACCGGACACCGTCCTTACTGTCGAAGGTGCGGCGCGTGCGCGCGGTATTAGTGAACTGGAAGCCCTGAAGGCTGTCGTCCTTGTAATAATAGCCGCCAACGAGCGCCCGGATTGCCTTGTCCTGCGGGCTCATGAGCCGGATCTCTTGGCTAACATCGCGGGTGCGTGACTGATCGACTGCAAAAGCGGCGTTTAGTGTCGGGAGTAACGTGTTGTCCTGCCCGGTGATCGAATTGTTACGGTTGTAAGCAGTTGTTGATGTCAGGTTGAAGCCGCTGTCAGTACTTGCGTTTACGGTGACGCTGGTACGCAGGAACTTACGGTCAAGCGCATGGAATCCGGCGTCCTCGATTTCCTTGTCGTTATAAGTGTAGAGCGGCAGAATGCTGACCTCGCCGCAATAGAAACCGCGGCGGTTGGTGTTGGTGCGCGGGAAGGGGATCGTCGCGACTATCGGAGGCGCGAAGCAGTTGTTCTTCGCCGACCCTTGGAAGCCATAGACGTAGCCATTGTCGCGGTCCTGCGAATAGCCGACGCTAGCCAGCACTTCGAGATTCTCCGTAGGCGTGAACAACAGTCGACCGCCGACACTGTAACTGCGCTGCGCGCCGAGATTGCCGGTTTGGCTAAGGTCTCCATTTTTGTAGTCGCCGCCGAATTCATAGCGCCGCGCGTTTAGTTCGAAGGCAATCTGGTCCTTTATGATTGGGCCGGAAATATAGCCCGACACTTCACTGCTCTTGTGCTCGGCAACAGTGACCTTCACTTTGCCCGTGAAATCATTGCTCGGTTTGCGAGTTACATAATTGATCGCGCCCGAAAATGTTTGCCGTCCAAACAAAGCCGATTGCGGCCCCTTGATAACCTCGACACGTTCGAGATTGTCGAGCTGGTAGCTGGCGATATTGTCAGAAACAAAAATACCATCGACAAAGAAAGCCGCATTGGGTGCGCCGACCACCGAAGACATGCCGCGGATCGAAGGGCGTACCCCTGAGCCGCCACCGCCGCCAGTACGGCCAAAGCCTTGGCGATACGAAAAACCAGGGGTTTGCGCGGCAAGGTCGGAAACGTTGACCAGCTTGGCTTTTTCTATGGTTTCGGCGCTAGTGACCGCGATTGTCAGAGGTACGTCTTGCAGATTCTCCTCGCGCTTGCGGGCAGTGACAATGATGACACCGTCTTCCGCAGTTTCGGCTTCAGGCGTTTCGCCAGTCGATTGCGCGATTGCAGGAAGAGATGTTCCGGCCAGCAGTAAAGCCGCCGTCAGCTTGACGAGATCCATTTAGTTAACCCTCCATTATCCGGAACCCTCATTCCGGCGATAATCGATTCGTAACAAGTTGTCCGGACAACTTCAAGCCTCCATTCGCATAGAGCCGTTGTTTAAAACCGCAATGACAGCCTTTATTGCAATCTCAAAAATTGAACGTACCTTCCAGACCGAAAGTCCGGCCCTTGCGCAACGCGCCGAAGAACGCGCGCGGGCTTCCCGTTTCGATCTGCGCCGGACGGCCATCGAAGGTCACTCCAGCAGCAGGTGGCAGGCCCGTTGTCCCCGCACCGTAGCGCAAGTCGAACCAACGTGTGGCCAGCGGTATCGAATCCTCGTCAGTGAGGTTGCGACCAAAAAGTGCAATGGTGAAGTTTTTGGTTTTGTACCCAAGCCGAGCGTTTAACAGAAATGTGTCCCCGGTTTTAGCCAGGTTATCGGTCTGAATATATTTCGAATCTTCGAAAGAAAAGTTGGCAATGCCGAACAATTTCCCGTCGCCCGACCCAACTCCGGTTTCATAATTGACTGAACCGTTGAGGATATAGGGCGATCCGAGCGGCAGCGTCTTGCCAGAAATATCGCATAACGCCAGCCCCGCAGCGGTAGGATTGCGCGTATCAAAGTTGGTCCGTAGACCACCCGAATTCAGGATAAAATAGTCCGCATCGCAACCCTTCGTGAACTTCGCCGAAACATATGCAAGACCCATTGTAAACAATAGGCCATCGGTGGGGGCAGCTTGCAATTCGATTTCGAGGCCTTTGGTGGTGGCATTGCCTGAATTGGCAACAATAGAGGTCAGCGCGCCAGTGCCCGATGGATTGGGAATGGCCTGCGTCAACTGGACATTGGTCAGCTCGTTGTAGAAACCCGCCACCGAGCCGCGCAAGGTGCGGTCTAGTGCATCAAATTTAATGCCCAGTTCGCCCCCCTTCGATTTCTCAGGCAAATATTCGATAAAATTCTGACCCGTTTGCAAGGTGGCGGTAACGCCAGCCGAGCCGTTAAAGCCCCCTGGTTTGCGTCCTGTCGCATACACGCCATAGACCAACATGCCGCCTGGAGTTGTATAGTTGACCGTAATCCGTGGATCGAGACCGGTGAATTTCGATGCGGGACGACAAACATTGCCCGCACCGGTCGCACCGAATGCCGAGAGGCGGCTGGCCTCACCTGCACAGAATACAGATGCACCGCCAGCGCCGCGCGAAATCTGGGTTTTCTTTTCTTCGGCATAGCGCAGCTCGGCGGTTACCGAAAATGCATCGCTGAAGTCATATTCGGCAAGGCCGAAAACGGCCTTATTGACGATAGTGTCATATTCAGAATTATCGAGCCCGACGCCAAGCCCGGCAGTGCCGCTGGCAAAGGTAATGTCTTGCGAACGAAATTCCTGTCGGAAATAGTAGCCACCAATCAAGATACGGAAAGGATTGTCCGCGGGGCTGGAAATGCGGACTTCCTGGCTGATATCCTGTTGGTCATCGCGATTTGTATTAGCAAATGCAGGTTCGGTGCCAAGCGTGCTTGCCGCGGAGCCTGCAAAATATACAAACGCATCGCTATGATCGGAATCGGTGCCGAAGAAATTCTTGTTATCACGC
Organism: Sphingorhabdus sp.; assembly: GCA_041753095.1. Lineage (GTDB taxonomy): Bacteria > Pseudomonadota > Alphaproteobacteria > Sphingomonadales > Sphingomonadaceae > Sphingorhabdus_B. The sequence continues at coordinate 12,180 of JBGSVG010000303.1, forward strand.
CAGCCAGTCAGGCTCGACAAGATCCAGCCCGAACCGCCGAGATCCCAGTCGATGATATTGGTCATCGAAAACTGCTCATTGGTGATGCCATCATAAGCTGTGCCATCGCGCGTGCCAAGTGTGGCATTGATCATCATAGGATCGGTGTTTAACCGAACATTATTCGGCTGCGGCTTGATAACGCCGCAATAAAACTGATTCGTGTTGGTGGATACCAAGGTCGCAGGCGATAATGGCACAAACGGTGAGCCTGTACGATAGCGCGCCGACCGGAAACCGGGACTGCAGTTATTGTCGGCCGCACCTTGCAAAAAAATGGCCAGCGGGCCGTCATCGTCCTTCTGCCAGCTAAATCGCGATCGCATTTTGAAATCTTCGAACGGCTTAAAAGTCAAAGTGGCATAAGCCGACTTCGTTTCTTCCTGTCCGACGCGCTTGCCGGTCAACTGGTTGCGATATTCACCGCCATATTTGAAAAAGCGCCCGCCGACGCGGACACCGAGCATATTGTCAAGTATGGACCCCGAGACCGATCCGGAGATTTCATATTCATTATGTTCGGCGACACGCAGCCGCCCGCTTACGCTAATATCCTCCGACGGGTCCTTGGTGATGTAATTGATGGCCCCGGCATAAGTGTTGCGACCGTAAAGTGCAGACTGAGGCCCTTTGACTATTTCTACCCGTTCGATGGATGAGGGGTCGAAACCTTGGATATCGCCTTGATAATACACTCCGTCTATGAAGAAGGCAGCGCCAGTTTCGACGCCCGCCTGCACACCTGCCAACACGTTGGAGGCGCCGCGGATTACTGGACGGTCCGTAGTACGACCAAAGGCCTGGCTGAAGCTTATGCCGACGGCCTGCTTGGCGAAATCGTCAAGCGAGTTGAGCCCCTGTTGCGCGATGGAATCTGCGGTAATGACTGATACCGCGACGGGAGCGTCTGATAGGGATTCCTCGACCTTGCGGGCGGTGACTACGATTTCGGGTATGCCGCCTTCTACTTCTTCAGCTGGAGCTTGCTGTGCCACTGCAACGGTCGGCAAGGCGAAAGCCAATGGTGCGATTGCGCATGCAGTAAATAAAAAAGACCTGGAAAAGCTTTTCACGATGAACCTCCCTGATATTCGTAATCCCCGAAACTGCAGGCTTCCATTTTGTGCAAAATTTGTCCAGACAAATTTTTGTTAGTATTAGCGACAGTCGATCGCTGTCTCTATTTTGCAACAATCCGATTTTAGCCGGAGAATTGATATGCCTGCCTATATGATTATCGCCGCCAAAATTACCGACCGCGACGCGTTTGTCGGCGGATATGGTAAGGTAGCCGCTGAATTGGTAGCCCAGTTTGGCGGCAAATATGTGCTTCGTGCGCCCGGTGCCGATTTGCTGGAAGGCGGCTTTGGAAGCGGCGCATCAGTTGTCATTTCTCAATGGCCTGACAAGCACGCGGCTTTGCGCTTTTGGAACTCACCCGAATATGCCGAAGTTAAAAAGCTGCGTGATGGCCTCGCTGAATGTCAGGTGCTTTTGATCGAAGGCGAATTGTCAGGGGTATAATAGAAATGGAACGGGCAGCACAGATAGTCGAAGTTGGCGGGCCGGCAGTCATAAAATGGGTAGACGTCGAACTGTCGCCGCCGGGTCCGGGCGAAGTGCGGATGCGCAATACTGCGGTTGGCCTTAACTTCATCGACACTTATCACCGGCGCGGTATTTATCCGGTAGCGCTCCCTAGCGGACTCGGGCTGGAGGCAGCGGGCGTTATCGAATCGCTGGGCGAGGACGTGACAGATTGGAAGGTCGGCGACCGCGTCTGCTGTTTCGGTCCGACGCTTGGCGCATATGCGACTGCGCGCAATATTGAGGCTGCCTGCTTGTTCCTGATACCCGACGATATCAGCGACGAGATTGCCGCAGCAGGCATATTGAAGGGCTGCACGACTGAGTTTCTGGTCGAACGCTGCGCCAAGGCGCAACCCAAATCGAACGTGCTGGTCCACGCTGCAGCTGGCGGTGTCGGCCTAATGCTGGTGCAATGGCTCAAGCATATCGGCGCTAACGTCATCGGAACGGTCAGCACCGAAGAAAAAGCTGCCTTGGCGCGTGAAGCCGGGGCCGACCATATCATCCTTTACGGCAAGGAGGATGTTGCCAAGCAGGTACGCTTGCTGACCGACGGACGCGGCGTTGAGGTAGTCTTCGACGGTATAGGAATGGCTACCTGGGAAGCGTCGCTCGATAGTGCAAGGCGGCGCGGGCTGATTGTCAATTACGGCAATGCCGATGCGCCCGTTGGCGGCGTTAATCTAGGCATCCTTGCGCAGAAAGGTTCACTCTATAACACGCGTCCGACACTTTTCGATTATTACCACCATGCCGCGGAACGCGCGGCGGGCAGCGAATATGTGTTCGACATGTTCCGGCAGGGAATCATCAAGGTCAATATCGGCCAGCGTTACGGGCTGGAGGACGCTGCGAAGGCGCATAGCGATCTGGAAGGACGCAGGACGACCGGGTCGACGGTGCTGGTGGTTTAGCCGATTTCCACCAGCTCCAACAACTCGCCCGCCATCCCGACCACGGTCGCCGAACGCCGCCCTGCATAAATTGCTCCGCCACGCACGGCTGGCGGCTCGATAAACGCAGCGTTGATCGCGTCCAGACTGTCTACTGCTAAAGTCACCAGTGCATTCCCGGGTGGCAGGCATCCGGGCGTATGTGGACGAGCGGTCGCGGGTTCGGGGTAGTCATCGACTTCGATAATCGGCAGCCGGTCCTTCTGAACCATCGTTATCGAGGATTGCGTGCCGTCAGGCAGCCCAAACGCTTTGTTGATCATAGTATATTCAAGCGTGTAGGTGCCGCCAACATCCAGTCCTATTTTTTCCTGCAGCCATGCCAGATTCGCTTCGCGGTCATGCGTCGCGAGTATAACGATGAATATATGGTCGGTCAGTGAGGCGGCCTTGGGCAAGTCGGAAGAAGGCGTATTTTCTGCGACTTCATTGAGATAGATCATCTCGCGCCCGCGCCCTGTCACCTGCATCGGTATGAAATAGGGTAGGCCTTCGATTGGTTTGGGTGGCCCGACAATATCGAAACCACTGCCCTCCAAACGCCCGGGCCAGCCATAGATATCTTGCACGGTCAGCTCATACGCCGCCCATCCGTAAGTTCGCACCGGCATAAAATCCTCGGGCACAGGTTGCTCGACCAAGCGGATAAAGCAATGCGCGCCGCTTGGCGATTGCAGCGTCGCGGTGCGTGCGCCGGCGATAGCGGAGCAAGCCCAGCTTGCCGCCAAATCCGCAGCCAGTTCGCCGCGCTCGACGATGTTCAGCCCAAGCCGCCCGTGGTAATCCTCCAGCGCCGCATCCAAATCGGGCGTGGTTACGACGCCGCCCATGATGCGTCCGTGTGTTAGAAACTCGATCATCGGAATTCAGGCCTTCGTTTTTGCAAAAAGGCACTGGTGCCTTCAATGAAATCGGGCTTGGTAAAGGCTTCGGCAAATACACGCTTTGTTTCCAGATCGTCATCATTCTGTCCGTCGAGGATACGGCGGACAAAACCCTTAATCTCATGTATGCTATGCGCGCTATTGGCCGCGATCTGGTGCGCGAGCGGCGTTGCGCTTTCTTGGACAGTTTCAATCAATCCAATACGAAGCGCTTCTTCGGTAGAAATGAGCTCGCCGGTGTAAAGCATCTTCTTCGCGTGCCCTGACCCGACCAAATCGACGAGTAACTTGGTATCGTGAAGCGGATAGACGAGGCCAAGCTTGGCTGGCGTAATCCCGATTCGCGAACCAGCTGTAGCAATGCGAATGTCGCATGCTATCGCAAGGCCGCATCCGCCGCCAACGCAATCGCCATCAATAAAAGCTATCGTCGGCTTGGCAAATCGAGCGAGTTCGTGCTGTGTCCGGTTGATCGCTGCCTGATTGGCTTCGCGCCACGCGGCATTGTCTTTGTGCGCCATCAATTCGCTAATGTCAGCGCCTGCGCAGAAAACACCTTGGGCGGCGGATTGTACCACCACGACGCGAATGGCGCGGTCGATCAGCGCCGCACCCAACAGCGCCGGAAACTGCTCCCACATTTCCTGGTTGAACGCATTGCGCTTGTCCGGCCTATCGATCAGGATGCGGCCAACGGGGCCATCGCGTTCGAGACGAAGGCTCATGCCGGATTTAGTAGCGCGAAATGTTGCGCGATTTGATGGCGGGTGGTGACCCAGACGTCCGGATGCTTCCGAACGTGCTCTAAGAATTCCTGTAGTGCCCATATCCTGCCGGGCCTCCCGATAATTCGCAAATGGAGCCCCAGCGACATCATCTTCGGATAGCCTTGTATTCCTTCTGAATAGATCTGGTCAAAATTGCGTATGGCATAATGTAGCCATTGTTTCGGGGTTAGCGCCGGGTCGGTCCACATTTTCATATCGTTGCTGTCGAGCTGGTAGGGGACGATGACAATCGGTTTTTTCGGAACGCAATCGCGGTCCCAGAAAGGCACGTCACCTGAATAATCGTCCATATGATACGTAAAACCCTCTTCAATCAGCAGGCGGCGGGTGTTGTCGGTGAGCAGATAGCGCGAGAGCCAACCATAGGGCTGGGTGCCGGTAGTCTTTTGGATGCTGGTGATGGCCTTGCGGATAAAATCACGCTCTTCCGCCTCGTCCATCTTGAACTGGTGCACCCAGCGCCAGCCATGGCTTACCGGTTCATGACCAAGCTCGACGATAGCTTCGGCAATTTCCGGATGATTTTCGAGAGAGAGTGCGGCCACGGTCCAGCTGGCGAGAATATCATATTCTTTGAGCAGTTTGACGACACGCGGCGCGCCTGCCTTTATACCGTAAAGATAGTTGCTCTCGTTCGAATAGTTACGGATGGGCGATTTGACATGGACGCCCAGCTCGTCGACTGGCTCCATCCCACGGTCGCCGCGGGCAACGGTCATCTCGCTGCCTTCCTCGACATTGATGACGATGCTGAGCGCCATCTTGGCGCCATCCGGCCAGTCGATGCGTTCTTCTTGCATCAATGCATTTCCTCCCCACCCGAGACATTGAGCGCCTCTCCAGTCACATAACATGCATCATCGCTCGCGAGCCACGCACAAACCGCAGCAGTGTCCGAGGGCAGGCCAGGTCGGCCCATCGGGTTCTTTGCAGCCATGTTTTTCAGATAGGCCTCAACATTCTCAAACCCCAGCAGTTTGGAGAAATATTCATTTTGTTGCGCACCCAATCCGGTGGTCACATGATTTGGGCATACCGCGTTGACGGTAATTTTGTGCGCGCCCAGCTCGACCGCAGTCGCCCGCGTCAGGCCGATCATTCCATGCTTCGATGACACATAAGCGGGCAAATGGGGAAAGCCGGTTTTGGCAGCCTGCGAGGCGATATTGATGATTCTTCCGCCCCTGCCGGCAGCAATCATCGCTTTGGCTGCGGCCTGCGTGCAATAAAATGCCCCCGAAAGATTGACGGCGATTACAGTCGCCCAATCCCTTGGATCGACCTCCAGCATTGGCTTCATCATAAAGCCAATGCCTGCATTGTTGACGAAGATATCGACCCCGCCAAACGCCGCAACCGACTGTTCAACCAGCGCATTACACTGCGCTGCGTCGGACACGTCGCAAGCAATGGTCGCAACTTTCGTCCCACGCTCGCGCAATTCCTTCGCAACCGCCTCGGCCTCAGCATCGATCGCAAGATCGGACACAACACACTGCGCACCTTCATCGGCGAAGCGCTGCAATATCCCCTGACCCAGCCCTTTTTGTTTGCCAGAGCCGGTAACAACGATCGTCTTGCCAGCGAAACGCATCAGAGGTCTTCAGTAAGAATGAATGTCGGGTTATTGGTGAACTCGCCAAATCCCGCCGCCACTTTCTGGAATTCGGGGTCAGTGACATCGCCGACAAAGGCGTCCATGCCGTGAATGTCAATCACCTCAATATAGTCATAAGGCGGCTTGGCGTCCGAACCGAACAGGCCAGTAGCGCGGTGGACCGTAAAACGCTTGACCGAACTGAGTGCATTAACGCCGGGAATATCGGTCCCTCGCGCCCACGCCTCATAGGCTTCGGCGCTGGCGCCTTCCTTCAGGTTGAACAAACAGATGATACGCATGTTTTCCTCCTCAATATCCGAATTTAGCAGGCGGGCGATAGGCGGCAAGAGCGGCGTCGAGTTTACGGGCCAGCGCGAATAGACCGGCTTCGTCCCCGGCCTTGCCCATGAGCTGGACGCCGACAGGCAAACCGTCATTGCTCCAGCCTGCGGGGATGGCGATGGCGGGCAGACCTGCAATATTGGCAAGGCACGTAAAGTCGGCTTGATTGGCGGGGGCAGCATTGCTGTGCGGGAAAGCGGCTTGCGGGGCAGTCGGCATCAGGATGGCGCCGTAAGTTTCGAGCGCCGCCTTCAATGCGGCCTTTGTTTCGGCGATTACTTGTGCATCCTCAACCAAATCGGATACGATGCGCTTGGGGCCATAGGTCAACAATTTGGCGAGTGTGGGCGAAATTTTGACTGGTTCAGCATCGGCCAGATGCGCTGCCAAAAAGCGCGAAGCCCGGATGAAGCCGGCAAAGCGGATGCGACTTGGCGGATAGGGCAGTTCAATTTCAACATACTTGCCGAGGGCTGATTTCGCGGCCTCGAAGGCATTCAGTACAGCAGGATCACATTCGACCTCACCTAGTGCTTTAACGACCGCAACGGGACCGCCAGCAATACCTCCACCAAAATCCGAAATCACCCGCGATACGCGTTCCAGCACGTCCATATCTCGCGCGAGTGGACCGATGGTATCCAGCGAGGGTTCGGTCATCTCCAGCCCGTCCTGAGACACTGCAGCATGCCCAGGCTTGAAACCGTACACCCCGCAATAGGCTGCCGGAATGCGGGCCGAGCCCATAGTATCGGTGCCGAGCGCCGCATCGCATAGTCCTGCCGCCACCGCTGCGCCGCTGCCGCCCGACGAACCACCAGGCGTATATCCCAAACGGTGGGGGTTCTGCGTTGCCCCGAAAAATGGGTTGTCCGTCTTGGCGCCGAGCGCAGCTTCCTCCATATTGGTAGAACCGATAATGGCCGCTCCTGCCGCTCGGAGTTTGGAAACAACCTCGGCATCGCGCTGTGCAATCCGATCCCGGAACAGCTCGCATCCGCCGGTCCACGGCAAGCCCTTGACCATGATATTGGCCTTGACCCCGATCGCCAGTCCGGCAAGCGCGCCACCGCCGCCAGTCGCCATCCGGTCAAAATCGGTGAAGGCGTTCAGCGGCGCATTAGCCGCTGCAAGAGCGTCCCATGCAATCACAGACCGCGCTCATCAATCAAGCGGATCGGTTTCTGCCGCACGTCGATCTGCGTCAGGCTGGCAGTCCCGCCCGGTTCGCACAGTTCGACCCCCACCTCCACATTCAGCCCCTGCCGCAACAGCGCCGCGACTTGCCCAACATCGGTCCCACCACGGCTTTCGAGCAGCACCACCATGTCATCGCGATGCGTCACCGGATTGCGTTTTACCGTGCAGACATATTCGCCGGTCAAATCCGCCCGGTTCTCGATCAGCGCACCAATCGCATGGGGGAACAGGTTGATGCCGCGCAGCTTAACCATATTGTCGCTTCGGCCTTTGAAGCCCGATATGCGCTTGAATGCCAGCTCGCCGCGCCCGACCAGTTCGTGCGTAATGTCATGCGTATTGAAGCGGATACACGGCGCGATATCGTCCTTGAACAGACAAGTGACAACCATGTCGCCCGTGTCGCCATGCACAACCGGAGCGCCGTTATCGACATCGAGCAACTCGAGATATTGCGCATCCTCCCAAACGTATAGCCCGTCGCGGTCCGGACCTTCGCCAGCAATACTTCCGGTGTCGCCAACGCCATACCAGTCATAAGCTTTCGCCCCGCCCCAAGCCGCCTCGGTCGAGGCTCGGTCTTCGGTGCCGAGATGGCCGATAATCATCTTAAGGTTGATTTGCTCCACCAGCCCCGCCTCGCGCGCAACGTCGGCGAGTTTGCGGATATAATCGACAAATCCGACCATCACCGTGACATTGAAATCCGCGAGCAACTGCACCTGCGCCGCGCTGCGCGTTTCGATGCCAGTCCCGGCCGAAAGGAACAGCGAGTTCGTGAAATGCGTAACTGCCTCGCGGATATAATGGCCGCCATTGATCATTCCGTGACCGTAGACCGAATGGACGACATCCGAAGGCTGCAAACCCATCCAGCGATACATGCGTCCGACCAGCAAGTTAGTAATCTCACGCCCCTTGGGGCCGAACATCAAAGGCTGCGGTCTTCCAGTCGTGCCACTCGTCGTGTGAAAAACAACAGGCGTATCGCCACGCCCATCGAAGTCGCCATAAGGCGGATATTCGTTGACCGAGGCCATCAAGTCGCTTTTGTCATAGACCGGCAATTTGGTGATGTCTGACAGGCCTTGGATATCGCCCGGCTCTATCCCCTTTGCGTGCCATAGCCTTTGGTAAAACGGTATTTCCCATCCGCGCGCCATCAGCTTGGCAAAACGCGTTTCCTGCAACGCATGCAGTTCATCGCGCGACATTGAGGCATAGCGCGCAGTGAAGGCATCGCCGACCGGATAGTCGGCCAACATCCGCTTGGCATCGAAGGTTTCGAAATAGGTCGGAAAAGTCATCTGGGGTCCGTTGCGTACGATAAGGGATTATCGAAAATGCGCGGGTCTGCGTCAGGCGCAAGTTCGCGGCAAAGGTCATATTTGGATGTGTATTGAGCAGGCGACATCGGCGCTTCGGGGCTACCGAGATTGGCGGCGATGAGGTGTTCAATGATCGAGCGGTCCTTCAGCGTGACCACCAGCCGTTGCGGCGACATCGCATTCCCGTCGGTGTTGCCATCCAAGGTGACCATCACCTTTTCGGCCAGTGACGGAATAGTTTCATCCAAACGCGGGTCAATATGACCGTCGCGCAGCATTAGCGGCGCAAGGAATGCAAGGCACAGCCGGTTGTAGCTCATCGATGCGCCGGGCTGGAACGGCCGCCCCACCAACCGGTGGATGAGGGGCGGCGCGAATAGCTCGATATTTTCAACGTCATCGAGTGCCAGTTTCATTTCTTGTAAGGCACCAAGCGCGCCATGACTCGCTCGACCCGACGGGAAAGGCTTGATGCTGATCTCACTGATCCGCCAAACCTGCCCGAGTGTCGGCGTGTAGCGCAAGAGATCTATTGGTTCGATCACGTTGGAATATCCGAATGCACCCTCCAGCACATCATGCGGCCCGTTCATCCCGGCCTTGACCAAATCAACGGCTTGCACCGCCGCCTGCGCCGCCCGCCCGATTTGCAAGGGCAGCGCAATCGACGCCTCGACATGCGCCTGCATGGTCCCGCCTGCAAAGCTGTAGGCAAGGCCTAACATGTCGGCCATTTGATCGCGCGACATTCCCTCTAGACGCGCCACGGCAAACGCAGCGCCGATTATGCCAGCCGTTGCGGGGCGGAAGAAGCGCATCGGTCCCGTTGCGGACAGGCCCAACCCGCTAGAAATATCAACACCGATGGCAAGCGCAGTCAGAAACTCGTCAGCGTCGCACCCGCCGGCACTGTGCGACGCGACAAGCAAGGCCGCAGTCACCACCGACAAGGCATGCACTACAGCAGGCTCGTGCACTGCATCCCATTCGAGGCAGTGAATCGCAAAGCCGTTGAAAAAAGCTGGATCGGGTGAGGTCGGCCGCAACCTGATCGCTTCGTCCGATGCCGCACCGGCAGCCATGACGGCCAGCGTGTCCGCGAGCAACCGCAGCGCATCCGCCCGCGCTAGCGGTGGCAACACATGCGGCGCAGCGGCGAAATCGAGAATATCCGAGGTGTGGCTCATGCCAGCCATTTCCCAAGCATCCTGTGAATAGCTGCGGGGTCATCACCCTCTAGCGCCAGCTTCACCGCCTTGTTCGCCTGCTTTTCGGTTAGCCCGCCCCACGCCATCAGCGTACGCGCTTTATCAATGATCAGTATTTCGCTCATCGGGCGCTCCGGATCGCCCAGCGTGTCGATCAATTCTACCGCCTGCTGCTGACAACGCACCCGCGCGCCGTAATGCTGCGGGTAACGCGCAGTGATGTCCTTGCATTCATGCACGGAAACTCGCGCGCGGGTCTTTGCGAGCCTCTTGATTGCCGCCGGTTCGAAATCAGCAAGTGTCGGCACGCCGCTGGTCGCTACAATCGCCACTGCATGTTGCAGCGAAAACTTGGCCTGATGCGGCGTTTTCGGATGGGGGTTGTCGCAGAAGGCGATCGCATCTGCATAAGTTTCGACAACAATTTCGCCGTCGAGATTGCCTAGCAGTTCTTGCAACTCAAGGGCGCCGTCAATGGCGGGATGCGCATGGCGGCAAGCGCCCCAAGGTTTGAAACTTACATCCCAGATGCGCCAGCGCTTGGGGAATTCCATAGGTTTGGGCTTTTTGCAGGTGGCTGCGTACACCCCTTGCGGGCCTTCCAAAATGAAGCGCGGGCCTGTCATCCCGCCCTGCGCAAGCCAAGCGGGCCAATGCCCGGTGTGTGCCGCTTGCGATATGTGGAATTGCTTTGTCATGGTATCTTCGTGGCGCATTTGCCAAAGCCCACCCGTCGAAGAGCCCGCATTGCCGAGCGCGTCGACGGTCTGTTTCCGGGTAAGTTGATATACGGACGCTGCTGCCGCTGCCGCCCCCATTTTGCCGGCCGTGGAGGTGTTATGGTAATAGGCGTAATGCTGTTCGTCGAATGTCGCGCCTATGGCAATTGTTGCTTCATAGCCACGGACCGCAGCATCGAGAAAATCATTAAAATCCGCCGGATCATCATCGGAGGCGATCAACACCGCGGACCAAATAACAGCACCTGGATGCAAAATTGAGCTGCGATGGATATCATCCATCTCCAAAACATTGCCCAGATAGGCGGAACGGGCTTGTGCGCCCAGTTCTCGTCTGGCGACCACGCTGGCGACTTTGCTCCCCCGCGCGCCCGCCACACACCCCAACCAATCGAGCAAATTCAATCTCGCCCTACCCCGCGTCGCATCATCCACCTTGCGCTGCAAATGCTTGGCGAGTTGTTCGGTTAGGCTTAAGGACTTGCTCATGCGGTGCGCACTTGCAACAAACGGGCCGCGAAACGGGGAGAAGATATTTGGCCGCCAAGCCGCGTTACAAGGAACTGGCCGACGAACTGCGCGAGGAAATCCTCAGCGGAACATACAAAGCCGATGCCTTTCCGACCGAAAGCGACCTGTGCAAGCGATATGCCGTGTCGCGCTTTACCGTGCGAGAGGCTTTGCGTTCGCTGCAAACCGAGGGCCTGATTTCGCGCAGGCGCGGATCGGGTACGAGCATTCAGCCAGCCGCTGCGCGCGGCGGCGCGCTGCATCAACCATTGTCCAACGTCGCCGAAATTCTTCAATATGCCCGCAACACGCGCGCAGTTTTCGATCCCTTGGGAGAAGGCCCTTTGCCGCGCAATATTGCCGAGCAGCTTGGCCTTGTCGCGGGCGGAAGATGGAGCCGGTTTCAGGGCCTGCGCACGCGCGCTGACTCGACTGAACCCTTGGCGCATACGGTCGCTTATGTTCACGAAAGCCTGCGCGATATTGCGACAAAAATCAGTCCCGGCGAAGATACTATATTCAAGCAGATCGAACGGCTTGCGAAGATCAATTTCGTCAAGGTAACGCAGGATATTCAGGCGATCGCAGCCAGCGCGGACGTTGCCAAAGCGCTTGGCATCCCCAAACGCGCGCCGACGTTGCGCATCCTGCGATGCTATCATGACTCCGCCGACCGCATTCTCGAAATCTCGGCAAGCCACCATCCCGGCGACCGGTTTGCCTATTCGATGCACATCGATATCGAGGGCTAGGCGGTCAGCCATCGGCATTGAGTTCCGGCGCTTGGGTGGGCGTCCAGTTCTCGCCCGCAAAGCGGATGGCAGGCGCGATCTGGTGCCCGCCATCATGCTCGATGAACAATTCACGCTCGGCGATGTGCGGTTGGTCAAACGCTTCGCGGAAATCGAGAACCGGCGAAAAAGCGACATCTTTGTCAGCAAACCAATTCACCCAGTCATCGCGTGCTTTGGTTAGGAATGTCGCGCTGAGAAATCGGATGAGTTCGCCTTGCTCACCGGCGGGCAGTTCGGCAATCGCGATAAGGTCAGGCCGTTCTAGCGCCGTCATGAGATTAGCGACGAATTTCATTTCGCGCCCGCCAAGCACGATATGCTTACCGTCGGCGGTTCGATAAACCTGATAAAAAGCCGCGCCACCAAGCGAGCGCTGTTCGCTTGAGCGGGGCGCTCTGCCACCCGATAAGGCCGCGCCAGCAATATGCGCGCACCACGGGAGTAAGCTGTCGAACATCGCGCAATCCACGTAGTCGCCTTTGCCAGTCCGTTCCCGTCCGATCAGCGCCATCAACACGGCGGATAATCCGGTAAGGCCAGCTGCCATATCAGCGGACGGAGTGCCGGGAACAACTGGCGTACCATCGGTGCCATCATTGACCGAAAGGAACCCTGCCATCGCCTGCACCGCCATGTCATGTGCAGGATGATGTGATAGATCGCCGGTCTGACCGAAGGCGGAAATCGAACAATACACGATACGCGGATTGCGCGCCGAAACTGCGGCATAGTCAAAACCGAGACGGTGCATAACGCCCGGCCGAAACCCTTCAACGAACACATCGGCCTGCTCGATCAATTCCCACAGCCGTGTTTTGCCACCGTCGCTTTTCAGATCTAGCACTTTGCTTTTTTTACCGCGATTGAGGTTGCGGAACCACACCGATTGGCCAGCTTCAAACGGCGCTTGCTCCCGCGCAGGATCGCCGGTCGCGGCCTCAATCTTGATAACCTCCGCTCCCTGATCCGCCATCATCATCGTCAGCATCGGGCCGGGAAGGAAGACTGAGAGGTCAATTACCTTAATGCCGGAAAGCTTGCCCACCGTTCAAATTACGCCATTGGCCCGCATCTTGGC
>JBGSVG010000304.1:0-1551 GCA_041753095.1 Sphingorhabdus sp.
ATCGACAACCTCCTGCGGGGCAAAGCCGTAAAAGCGCATCAGCCAATCGGATTGATACAGCCGGTGCTCACGCATCAGGGGTGGACGTTGCAGCGGCAAAACAGCACTCGCATCGGGGATCGGGCTGAACGCCGAATAATACACGCGGCGAAGGCCAAAGCGGTCATACAAGCCATTGGCGCGGCGGACGATGTCGCTGTCGGTCGCCGAGTCAGCACCAACAATCATCTGCGTCGACTGGCCTGCGGGCGCAAAGTTCGGCGCGCTCTTATATTTCTTCTTGGCGTCCTTACCGTCGAGGATCGACATTTTCAGGCCGCCCATCGCGCCTTCGATCCGTTCTTCAGATTTTTCGGGAGCCAGCGCGTTTAACCCCGCGCGCGTGGGCAACTCCACGTTTATCGACAAACGGTCCGCATGCCGTCCCGCCGCTTCCAGTAACTCGGGGTCAGCGTCCGGAATAGTTTTGAGGTGAATATAACCGCGAAAGTCATGATCCTCGCGTAAGCTCCGCGCGACTTCGACAATCTGCTCCATCGTGTAATTCGAGCTTTTGATAATCCCCGAGGATAGGAACAACCCTTCGATATAATTACGTTTGTAGAAATTAAGCGTCAGGTCCACCACTTCTTTGGCCGTGAACTTCGCCCGCCGCACATTCGAGCTTTTGCGGTTGATGCAATAATGGCAGTCGAAAATGCAGCTATTGGTAAGCAGGATTTTGAGCAAAGAAATACATCGACCATCGGGCGCATAAGCATGGCAGATGCCCATGCCTTCGGTCGAGCCGATTCCCCCTGATTTGCTGCTTGACCGTTTCGCTGTGCCCGAAGACGCGCATGACGCATCATATTTGGCGGCATCGGCAAGGATGGCGAGCTTTTCGGTGATTTGCATTTGCGACATATGTTCTATATATGTTCTATTCAACGGAACGTCCAGTTAAGTTGCTGGTTTTTTGTTCAACTCATCCCATAATGGCTTCAGGAGTCTCCCATCGCCCGTACCGCCGCTCAACATTGGATCGAACCGCACTCGCACGGCATTTATGTAAAGCCTGCGGATATGTGGATTGACCCGTCGCGGCCTGCAGACCGCGCATTGGTGACGCACGGCCATGCGGACCATGCGCGCAGCGGCCACGGCGCGGTTTGGGCTACGCCTGAGACATTGGCGATCATGGCTCTGCGCTACGGCACCGAAATGGGTACGCCGGTGGCTTATGGCGACGGATTTGAAGAGCGCGGGGTGAAGATCAGTTTTCATCCAGCGGGGCATGTGCTGGGCTCAGCGCAGATCTTGCTCGAACATGCTGGCGAGCGTGTGGTGGTGACCGGCGATTACAAGCGTCGCGCCGACCCGACCTGCGCGTTGTTCGAACCGGTGCCGTGCGACGTGCTGATCACTGAAGCGACGTTCGGCTTGCCGGTATTCACCCACCCGCCGATTGCGGGCGAGATTGCCAAGTTGCTCGATGCCCGCGAAGCCAATCCCGAAGGTTGCGTTGTGGTCGGCGCTTATGCGCTTGGCAAAGCGCAGCGGGTGATCGCT
>JBGSVG010000305.1:0-6762 GCA_041753095.1 Sphingorhabdus sp.
CATTTCGCGCACGCGGCCGGCAAGATGCGTGGTCAGCGGCAACCGTGCGCCCATATAGCTCGGGATGTTATTCGCCGCTTTGGTCGCCGCGCGAACAATAAGGTCGAGGTCCTTGATCGATTCGACCTCAAGCGCCATCCCGGCGAAAGTAAACATGTTTCCGGGCGAGAGTGTCGAGGCAAAGCCTTCCTCGACCTTGCCGAGTTTGCGCCCGTTGCGGAAGCGGACGTCCAGCATCGGCGAGTCGACGATGATGCCAGCATTAAACCGGTGTTGCGCGGCGAATTTGGGATGCGCCAGATGCCACTTGCCATCGGGGCGTTTGACCAGTTTTTTGAACTTGTCATAGGCTCGCAGCGAATAGCCACCAGTCGCGATAAATTCGATAACGCGCGCAAAGGTTGCAGAATCAAGCGCCGAATAAGGCAGTGCCGATTGCACTTCGGCAAGCAACTCCGCCTCATCAAACGGCCCCGCGCAGACAATACCCATCACATGTTGGGCGAGCACGTCGTAACTGCCCACCTGAAACGCTTCGCCGTCGCGTACGCCTTCGGTCACGGCATCGAAAGCCGCCTGCGCTTCCAGATATTCGAACCGGTTGCCGGGGACGAGGATGGCCTTGGACGGTTCGTCCATCCGGTGGTTCGACCGGCCGATTCGTTGCAGCAACCGCGACGAACCCTTGGGCGCGCCCATCTGGATGACGCAGTCGACGTCACCCCAATCGACCCCGAGATCGAGCGAGGCGGTGCAGACCAAGGCTCGCAACTTGCCATCGGCCATCGCGCCTTCGACCTTGCGCCGCGCCTCGATCGACAGCGAGCCGTGATGGATCCCTATCGCATATTTGGGCTCGTTCGCGTCCCATAATTTCTGGAAGATAAATTCGGCGAGGAACCGCGTGTTGCAGAAAATCAGCGTAATCTTGTTGCGGCCGATTTCCTCGATCAACTGCGGAATCGCATGCTGCCCGCTATGCCCCGCCCACGGCACGCGGCCTTCGGGGAGAAGGATGGTCAGAACAGGCTCAGCCGCCGCCTCGCCCTCGACCAGCCGCACGAAATCGATATCGCCATCGGGCGCGAGCCATGCGCGATAGTCGTCGGGATCCGCCACGGTCGCCGACAAGGCGACTCGCTGCATATCGGGTGCCAACGTCTGGAGGCGGGCAAGGCTGAGGCTCAATAAGTCCCCACGTTTGCCATTGGCAAAAGCATGAACCTCATCGACAATTACGCGCTTGAGCGTCGAGAACATCAATATACTGTCCTCATGGCTTAGCAGTAGCGACAACGACTCAGGCGTGGTCAGCAGGATATGCGGAGGCTTAACCCGCTGGCGCGCCTTTCGGTCCGAAGGTGTGTCCCCCGTCCGTGCTTCGATCCGTATAGGGAGGCCCATTTCTTCAACCGGAATCAGCAAGTTGCGACGCACATCGACGGCAAGCGCCTTGAGCGGGGATATGTAAAGTGTGTGCAGGCCTTCGGCGGGATCTGCAATCAACTCGGACAGTGTGGGCAGAAATCCCGCGAGCGTCTTGCCGGCGCCAGTCGCCGCCACCAGCAAGGCATGCCGCCCTTCGACCGCAGCTTCGAGCATCTCCAACTGATGCCGTCGCGGCGTCCAACCCCGAGCTTGGAACCAAGCCATAATCGTTGGAGGTAAGCTAATGGTCACTTAAGCACTATGGCTCGGCTATCGCTTTCAGCAAGGGCGGAAGCATTAAAACCCATTACGCAGCGATTGGATATCCGATCTCTTCAAGATCGCCTATCAACGCCCCATAATCAATCTCAGCGTTGAGTGATTTCGCAAGTTCAACTGTCATAGGAGCATGAAGATATACTGATCGGACTGCCTCTTCATCAACGGCAATTTCGTAATACTCTTTTGAAAACTCGACATATTTGGTTGCATCCCCATCAATTTCCGAGAGCATCTCAGCCGAGCCGTTCTCTTCGCTATCAAAAGGTGGAATCGTTGCCTCCTCCCAGAGGCCTCGAGCTTCAGCATACCAGCAACAAAACGTAACCTGTTCTGGCGAGAAGGCTGGTTCAGTGACTGCTTCGGCAAAGCAAGCCGGTACTTCGCGATAAGCTTCACCGACAGGAAATTCTTCCCATTGCTCGTGGCTAAAACCCTTTACGAACGCACCTGCGGCGGAGAATAGCACGAACAGATCGTCTCCACAGCCATTGCGCATCGACCCCATCATCTCTCCTTCACCCCATGCAGAATTGAACGAGTAGTATCGGTACTCCCATTCCGGAGAAATTATCGCATCTAGCGTGGCCATCGACTGCATGATTTGCTTCAAACGAGATGGCTCAGGGAAGTTCGATAAGTTGCCCGTTCCGAACTCTGTCATTCTCATTCACCCCATTTCGGCCAATCGAAACCCTTTGATAGGCTTAATGCCCAATCGTCGCCCCGCGTTCCAGCCCAGACGCTGCCAATTGCGCATCGATCTGCGCCATAAGACGGTCGAGGCCTTTTTCGCTAGACGCCTCGGCCCGCGCGACCAGCACATCTTGCGTGTTCGACGCCCGCAGCAGCCACCAACCATCGGGCGTGTTTACCCGCGCGCCGTCTGTGTTGTTAACATCTGCGCCGTCTGCAGAAAGCCGCGCCAGAACCTCGTTGATCACCGCGAACTTGCGGCTTTCATCGACCTGAAAACGCATTTCCGGGGTGTTGATCATCTCGGGCATGGCGCTCCGCAACTCGGTGACGCTTTTGCCGAGCTTCGCCGATGCTGCCATCAGGCGCACCGCGGCGTAAATCGCGTCGTCGAAACCATAATATTCATGCTTGAAGAAGATATGGCCCGACATTTCACCGGCCAAAGGCGAGCCAGTCTCCTTCATTTTGGACTTGATCAGGCTGTGCCCCGTCTTCCACATCAAGGGATTGCCGCCCAGTTCGTTCACGCGGTCGAACAATGCCTGTGATGCTTTTACATCGGCGATAATCGTTGCGCCGGGCACATCGCCCAGAACATCCTCGGCATAAATTTGCAACAACTGGTCGCCCCATATCACCCGGCCTTGGCCGTCAATCGCGCCAATCCGGTCGCCGTCGCCGTCGAATGCCACTCCGAAATCGAGGTTTCTTTCGGCGACAAGCTTTTGCAAATCGACCAGATTCGCCGGGTCGGTGGGATCGGGATGATGATTGGGAAACTGGCCATCCACATCCACAAACAAGAGATGATGCTCACCCGGCAACATCTTGACCAGCTTTTCAATCGCCGGTCCCGCCGCGCCATTACCTGCGTCCCAGCCGATGCGAAACGCCTTGGTGGGCGCTGCCTCGGCTACGCGGGCTACATATTGGTCAAGGATATCCAGATGTTCGCTAGTGCCAGTGCCTTCGGTCCAGTCCCCTGCCGCCGCCATGCTGCCGAGCAACTGGATATCCGCGCCGAAGAACGGTTTTCCCATGAGGACCATCTTGAAGCCATTATAATTGGCTGGATTGTGGCTGCCAGTTATCTCGATGCCGCCGTCTACGCCGTCCAATACGGCTTCGGCATAATATAGCATCGGGGTTGGCCCCATGCCGATGCGGACAACATCGATGCCGCTGTCGTTGAGTCCGCGCACCAAAGCTTCTTCGAGCATCGGTGAGCTGATCCGTCCGTCATAACCGACCGCCGCCATTTTGCCGCCTGAACGGACCAAGCAGGTGCCGAACCCACGCCCGATGGCATAAGCGTCTTCTGCCCCCAGCGTTTCGCCAATAATCCCGCGAATGTCATATTCACGAAGCGAGGTAGAGTGGAAATTGTGGGTCACGCGAAGCTCCTGAAACTGGCTGCGCGCCGATTAGCGCGCTTTATCTTGCAAATCACGTAGCAAAAGGTCGCGCGCCTCATTTAGTTCCCGTGCCCGGTCTTCGCTACCACCGGTATCGGGGTGGTTTTTTGCGATGAGCGTACGGTGCCGTTCGCGGATTCGCTCCGCATTGTCGAAGCGCGATACGCCCAGCATAAACCGTGCTTTATCGATGCCATATTGGTCGCTCTGTTTGGCCCGCGTTCCGAAAAGTCGCCACGTCAGGCCTCGATACCACGTCACCGCGACGCCGATGGCGGCGACGCCGATTATCAGATTTCCGCGCGCGGCAAGAAACGCACCTCCAAGCCCCAGCAAAATCGGCGGGAGTTGCTGCCTCGATAGCTTGCCCTTCCAAACCGCCCATCCGAGCGCCGCAACGATGAGGGCAATGAGCAATGCCATCAAACAAGCGCAGCCGTTTGAATTTCGGGAAGTGCCAGGCCTGTCACCAGTTCGCGCAGTTCCTGACGCGCGACGATGTGCGCGGTAGCGAGCTGGCCGAGATGCCCCTTGTCGATCAGGGTCAGCCCTGACGGGAACAGTTCGCGGTAAATCACGCGCTCGTTAAGCCCGGGTACTGACCGGAAACCGACCCGCTTTGACAGCTCAGCAATAGCATCGGTCATCCGCTGCTGGTTGCGCGCTTCCATATTATGCAGGCGATTGCGCACCACGACCCAGTCAATGGTCACGCCATCGGCCTTGGCGCGTTCCTTGCGCGCCTCCCAGATGAGTTCGGCATAGAAGCTGAGCTTGCGAACTTTGAAGTTTTCGGCATCGACCTGCCCAATCAGATCGAAGTCGACAAAGCTGTCGTTGATAGGCGTAACCAGCGTGTTTGCACGTGTCGCGACAAAGCGCGCATATTTGTCGTCGCGGCCCGGCGTGTCGAAAACCAGAAAGTCATTTTCTGAACCCAGCCGGTCGACCTGCCGCTCCAGCGTTGCCTGCGAGTCATGTTCGAAGACTTCAAAGCTCGGCATCGGTAGCGTTATGCCGCGCCGCTTCATCGTATCGCGGCGGTTTTCAAGATAGCGGTAAAGCGTACGCTGGCGCGAATCGAGATCGATGCAAGCAACCCGCGCGCCACGCGATGCCAGCGCGATCGCGACGTGGACCGCAGTGGTCGACTTGCCAGTGCCGCCTTTTTCATTGGCGAAAACGATGTGATGTGCCCCGGCCATAAGCCTCAAATTACCCCTGCTCGATATTTGCCTTGATATGCCCTGCCGGCATCTTTCATAGGCTTATCCATAGAGCCAATAAACAAGGCAGCGGGTACGTGCAAACCATCAATCAGCTTGACTCATTACGGCACAAAATTTCGGACTTGCGTAAAGCCAAGGGGCGGGTGGCGCTGGTGCCGACGATGGGGGCGCTGCATGCAGGCCATATGGCGTTGGTGGAGGCTGCCAAAAAGCACGCCGATGCAGTCGCAGTCTCGATATTTGTAAATCCGACGCAGTTCGGACCGAACGAAGACCTCGACGCCTATCCCCGCAGTTTGGAAAGCGATTCCGATTTACTTCGCGCTGCCGGTGTTGATGTGCTGTGGGCGCCAAATGCCGCGACGGTCTACCCCCAAGGCTTTGAGACCAAGATCCAAGTCGGCGGGCCCAGTTCAGGATATGACGGCACGGCACGGCCGGGGCATTTCGACGGCGTTGCTTTGGTAGTGGCGAAACTTTTCAATCAGGTGCAGCCAGACGTCGCATTATTTGGCGAGAAAGATTTCCAGCAGCTGGCAGTCATCCGCCAAATGGCGCGCGACCTTGACTTTGCGTTGGACATAATCGGCGTCCCGATTGTGCGTGATGCAGACGGTCTGGCTTTGTCATCCCGCAATGCCTATCTGGGTGCCAGCGAACGGACGGCGGCGCTTGCCCTGCCAAAAGCGCTTTATAAGGCGGCCAAAGCCATTCGGGGGGGCAGTGATGTCCGCGCGGTTACTGATGCTGCCACAGCCGAGATTTTGGCTGCAGGCTTTGCTCGCGTCGATTATTTTGCGTTGGCCGATTCCTCCACACTACAGCAGCTTCATCATTTCGATGGCCGGAGCGCAAGATTGTTGGCGGCAGCAAAAATCGGGAAAACGCGGCTTATCGACAACCTCGCCATCTGAGCGCATTTGCGCGTCCGTTCAAAACGGATGAAGTTTTTGCGCTTTGCGTTAACCTTTTGTTATCCATGTTCCGCGAGATTGGCTTCACACAGTGGATGTGGGGGCAAGAATATGGGTAACAGTTTTAAAAGCGCTAATTTTTTGATGGAGAGCCGTCTGGCCGATGCGGCCCGCGGCAACGCCGATGCATTGTACGATTTGGGCATGGCTTATTCGACCGGTACCAATGGCGTTGAGGTCGATTTGATCGAGGCGCATAAATGGTTTAATCTGGCAGCGCTCAACGGCAGTGAAGCCGCGATGATGTGCCGCGCGGATATTTCCGACGACATGACCGCACGCGAGATCGCTGAAGCACAACGTCAGGCCCGCGCTTGGCTGCAATCGACCGACCAACGCCGCGCGGCTTAATATTCGAATTCACCGTTCAATAAAACTTCCTAAAATTCGGACATTTGCTACACCTTCCTCGGCTGAATTCGGGGGAATGGATTTGTGGCTAATGTAACCGTCACCGAGGTGTTTTTGATCGCGATGATCCTGATCTTCGCGGTACCTTATCTGATATGGCGATTGGGCCGCACCGAATATTTTGCGCCTTTGGTGGTGGTGCAGATCATTTGCGGCATATTGCTTGGCCCCGGAATATTGGGGGCCGCTTTCCCTGATTATTACAGCTTCGTCTTCCGACCCGAGGTCATCACGGCGCTTAATGGTATCGCTTGGTGGGCGGTGATGATTTTCGTCTGGATTGCAGGAATCGAGCTCGACATTTCCGAGGCTTGGAAACGCCGCCGT
>JBGSVG010000306.1:0-23029 GCA_041753095.1 Sphingorhabdus sp.
ATGCTACCAAGCTGCCAAAGCCGCCGATCAGGGTGAATGTCCGCACACCTGCCACCCGCGTTCCATCCGCCTGTCCGCGCTGCTGCCAGCCGCGTTCAACGCCGATCAGCAAGCCGGATACCACCCCGGCAAGCAAGGACATTAACAACGATGTGTCGAAGGGCGTTTCACTGGAGTACACATTGCACTTTAACCCATGCCGGACAGCCTTGCCAGCATTGCATACATTCTCATCTATTTGTCACACCAAGCCATCCAGCCCGATAATCCCTTGGTTCGAAAGGGTCTGAATACTAATCGCGCGGGGTCGGGATGATGGAGCGAGGTAAACGAAAAGCAGGTTTCGAGACTCCCTTTTGACTAATTAGCCTATGGATTTGTTAGCGTGAACTCCTAGGCGTTCTGACCGGCCTAAACCGCAGCTATTCATCGATTCACGCCTAGAAGGAGACAGTCCGCTCTCGGCCCAATAGCGGTCGTCAGCGGCAGGGGTGAAATCGGCGTCGAACCGCTTGTCGATAATTTAACATAAACTCGAGTGGCGGACTCGCGCTTCTTTTGCGGGGAACTGCTCAGTTTCCGCGTCCGGACTACCCATTTAATGTGGCTCAACAGACGAAAGTTAACGGCGTAAAATAAAGCATCTCCGACAGGCCATCAACGAAACGGGCATATTGACGTGCGGAATGCGACGGTTAACTAATGCGACTCCCATTCAGGAATAGCGATGAATATTTTCAATACGGCAGCATCTACTTTTGCTTTGATAGCGCTATCATCAGTTCAAGCTAACAGCGAGGAGGGCCTGCCCACGGTTCCGGGTTCAAATCCCATTATTCGCGATACATTTACGGCCGACCCGTCGCCTCTGATCGTCGGCAGCCGACTTTACCTATATGTCGGCCATGATGAAGCCAGGGGCGACGAGATGTTCAACATGCGCGAATGGCTGGTCTATTCGACCACGGATATGAAGCGGTGGACCAAACACGGCCCAATCATGAACGTGAAGGATTTCAAATGGGCAAAGCAGGACGCATGGGCGTCGCAAGTCATCCGCAAAAACGGGCGTTACTGGTTCTATACCGCGGTCGAGCATGATGACAGCCAGCCCGGCAAGGCCATCGGCGTGGCGGTATCGGACAGCCCGACCGCCCCGTTTGTCGACGCGCGCGGATCGGCGCTGATCACCAACCAGATGACACCCGAAGGCACACACAGCTGGGAGGATATCGACCCCACGGTATTGACTGACGATGACGGAACCACCTGGATCGCCTGGGGCAACCGGCAGGCCTATATCGCGAAGTTGAAACCCAATATGATCGAGATTGACGGTGCAATCCGGGAAATCACTCCGCCGCATTTCGAAGAAGGTCCGTGGCTACACAAGCGGGGCAAATTTTTTTATCTGACTTACGCGTCGCTCGACCGCTCCAAGCACAATGACGAGCGCGTGTCTTATGCGACCGCTTTGTCATTGAACGGTCCGTGGACATATCGCGGCGAACTGACCGGGTCAGGTACGAACAGCTTCACCATCCATCCCGGGATTACGAAGTTCAAAGGCAAATGGTATATTTTTCTGCACAATGCGTCGCTGACAATTGGCGACCAGAAAGGCGCGCTTGGCCGCCGCGCGGTGACGGTCGAATATCTTCGTTACAATCCTGACGGTACCATGATGCCTGTCACGCAAACAGCGGCAGGTGTAGCTGCTTCGGTGCAACGCCAACGTTAGAATATAATAGAAAAATGGGAAGAGAATGATGACGACGGTCAATATGCCAAGCTACGTGATGCGATTTCTTGCACCTGTTGCCTTGTCATTATCGGCAATGCCAACGGTCAATACCCAGACGACCGATGAGCAAATGGTGCCAATCGCCGTTCCTGAACAATCACAGGCGATCGCGTTGGGAACGGGTCCGCTGGCTGGGGCAACCGCAAATGAAAGCTGGCACCGGCAGTATCAGCGCGTGTTTGCTCGCAACGTGACCATCGCCACGCTAACCCCTTTCCTGCCCGACCCGGCAAAAGCAACGGGCGCTGCCGTCATTGTCGCGCCCGGCGGGGGGTTTCGCACGCTGTCGATGGAAAATGAAGGCTGGGACGTGGCCCGCGCACTTGCCGACAAGGGCGTAGCGGCCTTTGTCCTGAAATATCGGCTTAACCAGACGCCTCCCGATATGCTGGGGTTTGAACGTTCAATGGCCGAAATGTTTTCGGCCACCGCGCAACCGCGACCCCGCCCAACTGCCGATCAGGCGGGCGAAACGCTGGCGCCCCAAATAGCGGACGCGCGGGCGGCATTTGCTCTCATCCGCAGCAAGGCATCTGAATGGAAGGTCGATCCGCAGCGGATCGGTATGTTGGGTTTTTCGGCAGGTGCGATGCTGACCATGGCGACCACATTGCACGGCGAAGATGCAAAGCCGGCATTTATTGGCAATGTCTATGGGCCGATCAGCAAGATGCCTGTACCCGCCGATGCGCCGCCACTATTTGTGGCACTTGCCGCCGACGATCCGTTTTTTGCAAATTCGGGGGTGGGGCTGATCGATGCGTGGCGGCTGGCGAAGCGACCGGTGGAGTTTCATCTGTATGAACAGGGCGGGCACGGCTTTGGTATGTACCAGAAGACAACCACCAGCACTGGCTGGTTTGGCGACTATGTACGGTGGTTACAGATGCGCGGCTTTGCTAACGAATAAATTAGTTACGCTATCGGAGGGAAACGCGGACGACAGCGCTGTTCAGTCGAACAGTCGCTTTCGAACAAAATCGAGAATATATGCATCGCGATCTGCCGACTTTGGCCCGGTTACGTTTCTCCATTTTTCGGGAAGATGGTCGGAAACCCCGTTCGCACCCAGCCCAAAGACAAAATGCTCGAAAAAGCTGCGCCATGCCTCCTTTTCTGGTTCAGGCTGGTCTCGCAGGGCGACAATCGCGGTCAGCATCGCCTCGAGCGATGGTCCTGCGCCGCCTGGTAGCCACCAATAATTCGCCAATAAATTGAAGGGTCCGTCGGCTTCGACATGATGCCACCAGAGCGAGGGGATGTAGATCGCATCGCCTAATTCCAGATCGGCGACCAGCCCCGCCTTTTCTGCATCGCGAAAATTAGGGTAGCGGTTGTAATCGGGTGCGTGAAAGTCGACCATGCTAGCAGGCGGGCCCGCCATCGTGAATTCCAGTGGCCCGATGTATAGATTACCGATTTGGTCGGGCGGGAAAAGCGTGAAGCGCCGCGTTCCTGCTATGCAGCAGGCGATATTGCGGCTGTTGTCATAATGAGCGGCAACGCGCGATCTATTGCCCAGCCATAGCCGCGGTTCGATGCCAGCATTTAGCAAAGGCATGATGTTGTTGCTGGCGAAATCTGGCATCGCCTCGCTCGCCGGCGCGGAGCCTGCATAGATCATCAGCGGCGGTGGCCCCTCGGCCGTGAGCAGAAGCTGGTCAATGATATGCGACAATGTTGTTTGACCTTTTTCGTAGTTAAAGCCGCTCATCTCCTCATTGTAGAAATAACGACCCCGCATCTCAGGCTGGCCGACAAATGTTTCGACGGGCGCTTTGCTATCGCGCTCCTTAAGATATGCGCCAAGCGCCTGGTTCGACTGCCGCGCGGCAGCAACCACCGGCCAGTGCGCCACCAGCCGCTTCATCACCACCGGCCTGCCTGCGGTCAGTATCTCCTCCTCAAAGATTCGACGGGTCACATTTTCGCGCTGCTGCACCCGCTGTTCTATGGTCACCATGTTCATACTCTGCCAAATATCGAAAACGCTTAACAGAAAATAGCGATGATGGTAGCGTTACCATTGAATCGGAGAAGAGAGAGGAATGTCGTGAGGGCTATCCACCGCCTGTTGGCTATTTGTATTATGATGCTGGCTGGCACGTCGGCGACCGCGAACCCATTATTGAACGAAATTTTTACGGATCACGCCGTGCTGCAGCGAGACCGCGCTGTCGAGATTTGGGGCACCGCCGGTGCGTCGGAACAACTGACGGTGACGATAGCTGGGCAATCGGTCGTGACGGCCGCCGATGCCAAGGGGAACTGGCGCGTTCGACTTCCGCCGATGAAGGCGGGCGGGCCGCACCAGCTTTCGGTCACGAACAAAGCGGGTGAGACGCAGACGCTGAATGATTTGCTGATCGGCGATGTGTATTTATGCTCCGGCCAGTCCAATATGGAAATGCAGGTCAAGGCGTCAATGAATGCCGAAGGCGAAATTCGACGCGCCAATAGTCCGTACATCCGTCTGTACAACGTCGTCCGAGCGAGTGCTCCGGAGCCTCGGGCGACATTGGAGACGGCGGGTGCCTGGAAGGTCGCGACGTCCGAAAATGTCGGCGATTTTTCCGCTGTCTGCTTCTATTTCGCACGTGAATTGCAGCCGCATGTGGGTGTGCCCATCGGGCTGATTAACGCGGCGTGGGGTGGGTCGGCGATCGAGGCGTGGATTGGCGCTGATGCCCTGACGGCGTCAGGGCGCGACAAGGATATCGCTTTGTTAAAGACATATGCACGGGATGAAAAGTCAGCGCAAATGGAGTTCGGCAAAGGCTGGCAGGCTTGGTGGGCGCGCAGTTTTGCGGACGCTGGCCAGCCATGGCTCGACAAAAGCGAGGCGGGTTGGTCACCGGTGCCGACGCCCATGCGCGACTGGAAGAAATGGGGCGATGCCGATCTGGATCAGCTCAACGGCATGGTTTGGTATCGCAAGTCGTTCGACCTGAAGGCGGAACAAGCGAAACAGGGTGCGGTGCTTCATCTGGGCGCAATTGACGAGGTCGACATGACCTGGGTTAACGGTAGGCCGCTGGCACATTCGTTCGGCTGGGGCGCAAATCGCGATTATGCGGTGCCCGCCGGGATGCTGCGCGCTGGGCGGAACGAGGTTGTGACGAACGTCTACAGCGGCTGGGACATGGGCGGCATGTTCGGGCCAGCCGAAGCGATCCGGCTCGAGATGTCGGGCGGCGGCGCGGTTGCGCTTGGCGATGGCTGGAGTTTCAAGAAAGCGCCCAAGGGTGCTGGCAATCCACCGCGCGCGCCTTGGCTGGCGATTGGCGGGCTGACCAATGTCGGCAACGCAATGATCGCGCCGCTTGCGCCTTACGGCTTGCGCGGTGCGCTTTGGTATCAGGGGGAGTCGAATGCCGGGGACGCCAAATCCTACCGGTCGTTGTTGGCCGCACTGATGGGCGATTGGCGCGCGAAGTTTCAAAATCCGGAGCTACCGGTCATGGTGGTTCAGCTCCCCAATTTTGGCCAGCCTGTGACTGCGCCGGTCAATTCCGGTTGGTCGGACTTACGCGAAGCGCAGCGGCTGGCGGTGCTTGATGACAAGGCGGCTGGGCTAGCAGTGACCATTGATGCCGGAGAGAATGACGATATTCATCCGCCGAACAAACAGATTGTCGGGCAGCGGCTGGCAAGGCTGGCGCGGAGCTTGGTCTACAAGCAGGACGTGACGCCGAATGGCCCGGTCATACAGTCCGCAACCCGCTCAGATCGCGGAATAGTCGTGAAATTCGGCGGTGTAGATGGGCGCCTAATTGCACGCAGCGGCACCGCACCAATTGCGTTCGAAACATGCGGCAAAGATCAATCATCGTGCAAGTTTGCCGAGGCCACAATTGAGGGCAACACTGTCATCTTTCGCGCCGCCGATCCAGCGGCCGTCCAGCGTGTCCGCTATTGCTGGGGCGATGCGCCGGTTTGCAATTTATACGATGCCGCCGGACTACCCGCCGGACCATTTGAGGTGGCTGTGCAATGATGCGTTGGTTGCTGGCGCTGAGTTTCCTCATCGCCCAGCCTGTCGA
The DNA here is from genome assembly GCA_041753095.1 of Sphingorhabdus sp. Taxonomy (GTDB): domain Bacteria; phylum Pseudomonadota; class Alphaproteobacteria; order Sphingomonadales; family Sphingomonadaceae; genus Sphingorhabdus_B. The sequence goes on from JBGSVG010000306.1 coordinate 5,848, forward strand.
GGCGCAGTCGATTGAGGTTATTGAATCTGCACAGCAGGGGGCAGTGCAGCTGATCAGCGATACCAGCGTGGCTGCAGTTGTCACCGACCCTTCGGACGATGTAGCCGTGCAACGGGCCGCAGATGCGTTGCGAGGCGACCTGGGTAAAGTTGCGGGGAAGTTGTTAACTCCGAACGCTGCCATGCCGATAATCGTCGGCACCATTGGCCAAAGCAGAACTATCGACGCTCTGGTTGCGTCTGACAAAATTGATGTCGCGGGCATGGCCGGTCGATGGGAATCGTTCGTCCAGCAGGTCGTCGAATCGCCGATGCCAGGCGTCGAACGCGCGCTGATCATAGCAGGCGCAGACCGGCGCGGGACGATATTCGGCATTTACGAACTATCAGCGCGGATCGGTGTATCGCCCTGGCATTATTGGGCCGATGTTCCGGTACGCAAACGCAACAGCCTTTATGTGACCGCCGGACGCCGCGTCGATGCGCCAAAGGTCCGTTATCGCGGTATATTCATCAACGACGAAGAACCGGCGCTTGGCAACTGGGCGCGCGCGACATTTGGCGGGATTAATGCCAAATTCTACGAGCGCGTGTTCGACCTGCTATTGCGCTCCAAAGGCAATTATATCTGGCCCGCGATGTGGGGCAAATCGCTGTGGCAGGACGATCCGGCAAGCGCCAAGATGGCGCAGGATATGGGTGTGATACTCGGCACCTCGCATCACGAACCAATGATGCGCGCGCATGTCGAATGGCAGCGCGCCGAGTCCGGCAAATGGAATTATGAAACCAACACCGAAACGCTACAGAAATTCTGGCGCGACGGGATTGACCGCTCGAATGGCCAGGACCGGCTAGTAACCGTCGGCATGCGCGGCGATGGTGACGAGCCGATGTCGGAGACAACAGCAATTGCCCTCCTCGAAAAAATCGTCGCTGATCAGCGGACGATTATAACCGACAGCACCAAAAAACCACCCGAACAGACCCCGCAAATGTGGGCTCTGTATAAGGAAGTGCAGGATTATTATGACCAAGGCATGCAGGTGCCTGACGACATATTGCTGCTGTTTGCCGACGACAATTGGGGCAATATCCGGCGTTTGCCGCAGCCCGGTTCGGCGCGCAAAGGCGGCTACGGCGTCTATTATCATTTCGATTATGTCGGCGACCCGCGCAATTACAAATGGCTGAACAACACGCAGATTGAGCGCGTGTGGGAGCAGATGAGCTCGGCCCGCGCGCACGGTGCCGATGCATTGTGGATTGTCAATGTCGGCGATATCAAGCCGATGGAGTTGCCGACCAGCTTCTTTCTTGATCTGGCGTGGAATCCGGAGAGCGTTCCGCTTGAAAAAGTGCAGTCCTATTACCGGCAATACGCCTCGCGCTCGTTTGGCGAGGCGCAGGCCGACGAAATTGCTAGCCTATTACGTGACAGCAGCCGGATATTGGCACGCCGCAAGCCTGAGTTGATCGATGCCAGCTATTATCGCACCAACGATGATGATGAAGCGCAGCGAATTGCCGACGAATACGCCGCGCTAAATGCACGCGCTCGCGGGATCGCTGACAAGCTTGCAGCTGATCAACAGAGCGCTTTTTATCAGCTGGTGCATCATCCCATCGAAGCGATGACCAATCTGCATAACATGTACCGAGCAGTCGCCGAAGGTCGGATGGACGATGCCAAGGCCGCTTTTGCCAATGATGCGGTTATTCGGCAGCGCTATGAGGCCCTCGAAAACGGCAAATGGCAGCATATGATGAGCCAGACGCACATTAGTTATACCGGCTGGCAGCAGCCTGAGGTTGACGTGATGCCCGACGCGGTGAGTTGGAAGCCTGAGACTCTGGTGCGCAAAGGGCCGAGCGCGAAAGCGATAAAGGGCCAAAAGCGGTTCCTAGAAAAGAACGGCCTGATTGTGATTGATGCGCCTGACTTCGCACGGGCTGGTTCAGCCGGTCCCGGTGCATGGAAAGTCATCGATAATCTGGGCCATTGGAAGGGTGCTGTGACTCTGTTTCCGCAAGCCGGTGCGTCCTATCAAGCTGGAAAAGGCCCAAGCATCGAATATGACATCGCGCTCGGCGCGGCTGGCGAGTTTACGATAGCAGTCTACGCGTCGCCGTCGCTTGACGTGCTGAACCGGGGCGGACTTCGATACGCGGTATCAATCGACGATGGTGCGCCGGTTATTGCCGACCTGATGGTGGGCGATGTCAATGTCTGGGGCAAGGCTGTCGCGGACAATATCCGTATCGCGGTGACCAAGCATCAAGTGGCCAAAGCCGGATCCTATAAAATCCGCATCTGGGGTATCGACCCCGGCGTCGTGATCCAGCGCCTGATCATAACACGAGGCGAATTACCTCATTCGAAATTGGGGCCGGTCAGCTTTATACCGCGCTGACCGGCATCAAATACCCGTCAGATATAACGGCTGACGATATTCTCGACATATTCCTGACGGCCCGAACGTGGTTGCGGGTCGATCTTCGCGGCAACCGCAGCGTCCGAAATGTCTTCGAGGTTAGAGCTGGCTGAGAGCAAAGCTTTGCCAGCGTCGCTATTCCATCCAGCGTAACGGTCGGTCACGAGCGTATCCAGTTCACCGCCCTCAATCATCGCTGCGGCGTTCAGCAAGCTGCGTGCAAGAATGTCGATACCGCCGATATGGCCGTGGAACAGATCGGCTGCGTCGATGCTCTGGCGGCGCACCTTGGCGTCGAAGTTATTACCGCCATTATGGAAGCCGCCATTTTTCAGGATATAATACATCGCGGTGGTAATCTCGCGAATGTCGTTGGGGAATTGGTCAGTGTCCCAACCATTTTGCGGATCGCCGCGGTTCATGTCTATGGAACCGAAAATGCCAAGGTTGATGGCGGTTGCAATTTCATGTTCGAAGCTGTGGCCGGACAAAGTCGCGTGGTTAGCCTCGATATTCATCTTCACTTCTTTTTCGAGGCCATTGGCGAGCAGGAAGCCGTAGATGGTTTCAACATCGAAATCATATTGATGCTTGGTCGGCTCGTGCGGCTTTGGTTCGATAAGGATATCGCCCTTGAAACCGATTTTGTGCTTATGCTCGACGACCATCTGGAGGAAGCGGCCGAATTGTGCCTTTTCCTGTTTCAGGTCGGTGTTAAGCAGGCAGTCATAGCCTTCGCGGCCGCCCCAAAGAACATAGTTCTGGCCGCCCAGACGGTTGGTGGCCTCGATGCAATGGCGCACCTGCGTTGCGGCAAAACGGAAGACATCTGGATCGGGATTGGTCGATGCCCCGCCCATATAGCGCGGGTGGCTGAACATATTGGCGGTGCCCCAAAGCAGTTTCACGCCAGTGGCCGCCATCTTGGCTTCGATCTTATCGACGATCACGGCGAAATTCTTGACATGCTCGTCGATGGTCTCTGCATGCGCCATCACGTCGACATCGTGGTAGCAGAAATAGGGTAGACCAAGGCGTGTGAAAAATTCGAACGCCTCGTCAAGCTTATGGTCGGCGCGCGCCTGATCGATTGGCCCGCCATGCCAAGGGCGATTGAATGTGCCAGCGCCAAAGACGTCGAACCCGTCCCAGCAGAAGGTATGCCAATAGCAAACCGCCATGCGCAGATGCTCGGCCATGGTCTTGCCCATGACCATCCGGTCCTTGTCATAATATCGATAGGCAAGCGGGTTGGTGGATTCGAGTCCTTCGAATTTGATGGGTTCGATGTCGGCAAAATAACTGGCGGACATGGTGTCTTCTCCTAAAAAGATGCTTTGAGATTTTGATAAAGTGAACGGAATTTCGGCATACGGCATGCATAAAGATCGACCAGCCGGTCACCGGGCTCTTCGACATGAAGAATGGCAGGTGCGGTGCAGACCGCCTCAATCGACGCTCCAGTGTCGGCAAGCTGCGCGAGCCGCGCGGCGCCATAAGCAGGGCCGACTTCGCCGCCGTCGCGGTAGATCAGCGGGCGATCCAGAACCGACGCCAAAATCTTGCCCCAATAATGCGACTTCGCGCCGCCACCGATAACGGTGATGCTGTCGATATGCGCGCCGCTGTCAGTCAATGCGTCCATGCCGTCGCGAAAAGCAAAGGCGACGCCTTCGAGTACGGCTTGGCCGATTGCTGCTGCATCGCTTTCATGGGTGAGTCCGAACAATACGCCCTTTGCATTGGGGTCGTTATGCGGCGTGCGCTCACCCGACAGATAGGGCAGGAACATTTCGGTTGAAGCAGGCGCGCCGCGTGCCTCGATGGCCGCGAACATAGCGGCTGCATCAGCCATGCCGCATAACTTCATCGCCCAATCGACGCAGCTTGCGGCGCTCAGGATGACTGACATCTGGTGCCATCGACCCGGGAGCGCATGGCAGAAGCTGTGCACACCGCCAGCAGGATTGGGGGTATAGCCGCCATTGGCGAGGAACAATACGCCCGAGGTACCAAGCGACAGAAAGGCATCGCCCGGTCGGACAACGCCAACGCCAACGGCTCCTGCCGCGTTGTCGCCACCACCTGCGGCAACCGGCACTCGTGCCATGCCCCAAGCTTCAGCAAGTTCGGCGCGCAGTTGGCCAGTCGCCTGATTGCCTTCTAACAACTTCGGCATGTGGCTGCGCTCAAGACCTGTTGCCTCAAGCATTATATCGGACCAATCGCGCTTGCCGACGTCCATCCACAAAGTACCGGCACTGTCCGACATATCGGAGGCGAGTTCGCCGGTCATTCGAAGACGCACATAATCTTTGGGGAGCAGCACAGTCCTGATTTGCGCAAAAATGTCGGGTTCGTTTTCGCGAACCCACTGCAATTTGGGGGCAGTGAAGCCGGGCATCGCTCGATTACCAGTGATCTGGCCGAGGTCGGGAACATCGGCCTCCAGCGCCGCACATTGGTCCGCGCTCCGCCCGTCATTCCACAGGATCGCTGGCCTAAGTGCCCGGTTGTCGGCGCCGAGCAAGGTCGCGCCGTGCATCTGGCCCGAAAGCCCGATGGCCTTAACCGAATGGCGCTTTTGTAAGTCGAGGTCGCTCACCGCGCTGTTGGTCGCAGCCCACCAATCGGCTGGGTCCTGCTCAGACCAAAGCTCGTGGGGCCGCGATACGGATAACGGTGCACTGGCGATTTCTACGACCGCGCCTGCTTCATCCATCAATATGGCTTTGACGCCGGACGTGCCGATGTCGATTCCCAGATACATAGACTCAAACCTCTCCCTCTTGGCTTTGACCGTTATCAGGAGAAAAAAGGTAGCGCTAACATTTTTTTGGAGTGATGGTTTAGTAGCTCGAATAGAACGCTAAAAATCCGCTTATTAAAAATCTGCTGAACCGCGCCGGAGCCTATGGCGCGCAAATTCCAACCGCCCTAAAGTCTTTGCATTGACAGAAGGCGGCATTGACTGCACATCAGTAACGGTAGCGCTACCATAACTATGGACATAAGCGCGCAGGAGAATCGCCGGGGTTGTACTTCGGCATATCGGGAGAGGGATTTTAATGACGGGACAGTCAGGAGAGCAGACGAATCTGCCTTTCATCTGGGCAATTGTTGCGGTGGCAACGATTGGCGGATTTCTTTTTGGCTTTGACAGCGGTGTTATCAACGGGACCGTTGACGGGTTGAAAATCGCATTCAAGGCTAATGACATCGGTACCGGGTTCAACGTGGCATCAATGCTGCTTGGTTGCGCGGTCGGTGCTTTTTTGGCCGGCTGGCTTTCGGACCGCTTCGGTCGCAAATCCATATTGCTGGTTTCGGCCATTTTCTTTTTCATCAGCGCCTGGGGGTCGGGCATTGCGACCGGGTCTGCCGAGTTCATCGTTTACCGCGTGCTTGGCGGTTTTGCCGTCGGCGCCGCCAGCGTGTTGGCTCCTGCCTATATCAGCGAGGTCGCACCTGCATCGATGCGCGGGAGGCTGTCGAGTATCCAGCAGGTCATGATTATCATCGGCCTGACGGCGGCTTTCCTGTCCAACTATTTGCTGGCGAAATTTGCGGGTAAATCCACTGCCGAATTCTGGTTGGGATATGAAGCATGGCGCTGGATGTTCTGGATCGAAATGGTTCCGGCCGGCATCTTCTTTTTTGCCCTGCTCGCAATTCCTGAAAGCCCGCGATATCTTGTTGCACAGAACAAAATAGAAAAGGCCCGTGAAGTCCTGAGCCGCCTGTTTGGTGCAGAAGAAGCATCGCGTAAGGTGACCGAGATCCGGGAATCGCTGGCGGGCGACCATGCGCCGCGATTATCCGACCTTGTGGAAACGCAGTCCGGCAAGGTGCGCAAGATTGTCTGGGTCGGGATTGGCCTTGCAGTTTTCCAACAGCTCGTCGGCATCAATGTCGTTTTCTATTATGGCGCAGTGCTCTGGCAGGCTGTTGGTTTCAGTGAGAACGACGCGCTGCTGATCAACATATTGAGCGGATCGCTCTCGATTGCCGCTTGCCTGATTGCGATTTCGCTTATCGACAAAATCGGGCGGAAGCCGTTGCTGTTGATCGGTTCAATCGGAATGGCCGTGACGCTGGGTGCTATGTCATTCGCGTTTCTCAGCGGTTCGCTGGTCGACGGAAAGCTTGAGCTATCGGACTCAGCCGGTGTCATCGCGCTGGTTGCAGCCAATGCCTATGTTGTGTTTTTCAACGTGAGCTGGGGGCCAGTAATGTGGGTTATGCTCGGCGAAATGTTCCCCAACCAGATACGCGGATCGGGCCTAGCCGTGAGCGGGCTGGCGCAATGGGTGGCAAATTTTGGCATCACCATGACGTTCCCGATCATGCTTGGTACAATCGGATTGACGGGGGCCTACGGCTTCTACGCAATCTGCGCGTTCATCTCGATCTTCTTCGTGATGAAGATGGTGCATGAAACGAAAGGCACCGAGCTGGAGCAGATGCAGGGCTGAATATTGAAGCCCCGTCAAAGAGAAAGGCCCGCCACTGGCGGGCCTTTTGTTATGTGCTTAAGCGGCGCAATGCTCGTTGATGAAGTCGCGGTGTTTGGGCATATATTCAGCCGAGGCGGTGACTGCGCTCTGGATATGGTCGAGCCGCGATTTGGTTTCTTCGGCTGATAACAAACGCGCCACAGGGTCGAAGGTGCGCGGCTGCATCAACTGCCCGGTCATCACGGCAAACCAGCTGGTGTCGTTGAAAAGCTCTTCGTTTTCGCGGAAGCAGCGACCGCTATTTTCGAATACCGCGATTTTCTCCGCCAGCCGGTCCGGCACTTCCATGTTGCGGCAATAGTTCCAGAACGGCGTGTCGTCGCGCTCGGTCGCCTTGTAATGAAGCACCAGAAAGTCCCGTATTTCTTCGGTTTCGGTCGTAAGAACGCGGTTGTAGCGGTCGATATCTACCTGGTTGAAGCTCCGGTCGGGAAAATTCGATAGCAACCGCGAAATGCCGCTTTGAATCATCCAGATGCTGGTGGATTCGAGCGGCTCCATAAAGCCCGATGCCAGACCGATGGCGACGCAGTTCTTGATCCAATACTGCTTACGGTGCCCAGTGGTGAATTTGATAATCCGCGGTTCGGCCAATGCTTCGCCGTCGAGGTTGGCGAGCAACGTGTCGCGTACTTCGTCATCGCTGATGAAGTCGCTGCAATAGACATAGCCGTTGCCTGTGCGATGTTGCAGCGGGATTCGCCACTGCCATCCAGCGTCGCGCGCGGTTGAGCGGGTGTAGGGCGTGATGTCTTCACCGCCCTTGCATGGTACTGCCATCGCCCGGTTGGCTGGCAGATATTTCGACCAATCGACATATTCCGATTTCATCGCCCCGCCGATCAGCAGCCCGTGAAAGCCCGAGCAATCGATGAACAGATCGGCCTCGATGCGGCTTCCGTCTTCGAGTTCCACCGCCTCGATAAATCCGTCATCGCTGCGCTGGTGGACTTGTGTGATTTTGCCCTCGTGCCGCACGACGCCAGCCGCCTCGGCATATTCGCGAAGGAATAGCGCATAGAGCCCGGCATCGAAATGGAAGGCATAGGCAATCTGCGACAAGGGTGAGTTGCCCGCATCGATGGGCCGCATGAATTTGCCATATTCGGCGGCCTTGGCCTGAATCGAATATTCGTCAATCCACGGCGCATTGCCGTCCAGAAAGAGACGCTGCCAATAAGCGTGGAAAGACACGCCTTCCATATCGACGCCGTATTTGCCGAAGGGGTGGAAATAGGTATGGCCCTTGCGGCCCCAGTCGACAAACTGGATGCCAAGCTTGAAGCTGCCTTTGGTGCGACGGACGAAATCATTTTCGCTAATGCCAAGCATGCGGTTGAAGATGTTGATCTGAGGAATCGTCGCCTCACCAACGCCGACCGTGCCGATTGCATCCGATTCAATCAGAGTGATTTTGGCATAATCGCGGCCAAGTACTTTCGACAGCGCGGCTGCGGTCATCCACCCTGCGGTTCCGCCGCCGACGATGGCGATGCTGCGAATTCGGTTGTCGTCCAATTCAGGCTCCTAGGCAATGTTGGGTGATATATTCGGTATGGCTGGGCATGCGGTCGGCGGCTTGCCGGAATGACTGGCCCATTTGCGCCAGCATCTGCTTCATGCGTGCGTCGGGAACACTGTCGGTCAAGGGGTCATAGCCTGATGGCACCAAGCCCTGACCGATCATCACTGCCGTCCAGTTGGTATCGGAGAAGAGTTCATCCTCATAACGGAACAGCCGACCACGTCCGGCGAACAGGTCGATCTTTCGTTGCAAGCTCTCGGGGATGTCCATCGCCGCACATCGTTGCCAGAATGGCTCGGGCCGTTCGTTCAATTTATAGTGCAGGATCAGGAAGTCGCGGATCTGCTCCCATTGTAGTGCCGTCAGCCGGTTATACTCATCACGTTCGCGCGCGTTGAAATTCTTGTCGGGGAACAGAGCGAGCAGCTTCGAAATACCCGCCTGAATGAGGTGGATGCTGGTCGATTCGAGCGGCTCGAGAAAGCCACCCGACAAGCCCAGCGCGACACAATTCTTGTTCCACGCCAGCTTGCGTCGTCCGGTAACGAACCGCAGCGGGCGCGGGTCGGCGAGCATCTCGGCGTCGAGATTACCGGTCAATATCGAAGCAGCGTCATCGTCAGTCAGATAATCGCTGCAATAGACCAGCCCGTTACCAGTTCGATGCTGCAACGGAATCCGCCATTGCCACCCAGTCTTGCGCGCTGTTGACCGAGTGTAGGGAAGCAACGGCTCGGTGCGTGCTGTTGGCACCGCCATTGCCCGGTTACACGGCAACCAGTACGACCAGTCTTCATACCCCGATTTCAGCGTCTGTTCGATCAGCAGCGCACGAAATCCGGTGCAGTCGATGAACAGTTCGCCGTCGATCTGCGCGCCGTCCTCCATGACTAGCGCGCTGATATAACCATCGCTATCGCGCTGCTCGACCCGCGCTATTTTGCCTTCGTGGCGCACGACGCCTCGCTGTTCGGCATATTCGCGCAAGAATCGCGCATATAATCCGGCGTCGAAATGATAGGCATAGTCGAGCGCCGATTCCGCCGAAGCTGCATTACCGTTTGGCTTTGCAAAGCGAAAATGCCGCGCGGCGACCGCCGACATGTTGAACTCATTGATCGGGACCGCAAAACCCTGCTGCTGTAATTTCAACCAGAAATGGTGAAATTTGACCCCGTTGATGTCCTGCCCATAAGCGCCGAACGGATGCAGATAGGTCTCGCCTTCGCGCAGCCAACCGTCGAACTCGATGCCAAGCTTGAACGATCCTTTGGTGCGCGCGACAAATTCATTCTCGTCAATGCCGAGCATTGCGTTGAAGGTTTTAATCGGAGGAATGGTCGCTTCGCCGACGCCGACAATACCGATTTCATCCGATTCCACGAGTGTGATGCGCGTGATGTCCATCGGCAACATCCGCGAAAGCGCCGCCGCCGCCATCCACCCTGCGGTGCCGCCGCCGGCGATCACGACGTTGCGAACGGGTTCAGCGTCGCTCATGCGACAGCCTTGCGAGATTGTAGATATTCGTGCTGCGTTGGCAGCGACCCGACCGCCTTCAACATAACATTCCGCACCTGCGCCAGATGCGCCTCGATCCTATCCTTAGGCATCCCGTTTGCCATATTGTCATATCCGCGCGGCCGGATGCCCAATGCGTCGAACACCGAAATCCAGTCCCAAGCCTCGAAGCTCTCTTCGTCATGTAACGCAGTGCGTCCGCAACTCTTGTACAACGCTATTTTGTGCGCGAGGCGTTCGGGCAGTGCACACGCTCGGCACTCATCCCAGAATGCAGCGCCCTTACGCCCGTTGCATTTGTAATGCAGGACTGCAAAGTCGCGCGCGTTTTCGAGCTCTTCAATTGTCTGCCGGTTATATTCGGCAGCCTCCACGGGCGCGCTGCGCTCGTGCGGGAAGAGTTTAAGCAGTCGCGCAATCGCCATCCCGACGAAGTGCAGTTGAGTCGATGCCAGCGGATCAATGATTGCCGCTGCACCCCCGATAGCGATGCAGTTGCCTGCCCACAGCTTCTCGATACGCCCGCTGGTGAACATATAGCCGTCAGGGTCGGCAGTTTGGGAAACGACAACCTCCTCAAGTAAAGTCTGGGTAGAGGCAAAACGTTGCCAGCCATTTTCATGTGCATCAATATGGGCATAAAGCGGTGGCGGGGCGCTGGACATTGAAGCGCTGGTCCGGACATGGCTGCACGGCAAATATTCGCTCCAGTCTTCAAAACCGGATTGCGGCAACTTGCTGGACAGCAAACGCGCTTGGCCACTGCAATCGAGAAACAGGTCGCCAGCAATAATTTCTCCAGTGTCGACCGCAAGCGTCGCGATTAACCCCTGAGCGTCCATCATCAATTCGGTTGGTGAACCGGGCAATGTCACTACGCCAAGCGCGGTTGCTTCGCGCTTCAGATAGTCTCGATATTCGGCGACATTCAAATGAAGCCCATATTCCATCGTGGAAAGGACCGACCGGGTGCCCGCTGGCGGCGGAGCGAACCGACCTGATTGCGCGCATAAAGCGCCGAGTGAATGGTTGGCAAAACTGACCGATTGGCCTTCGCCGCGAAGGCGCGCAACCAGATGCTGGAATCCGACCGGGCCAAGGCTTGCGCCAACTTCTCCAAAGGGGTGGAAGGCCGCACCCGCTGTCGCGGTCCAGTTGCTTAGCGCACGGCCAAGCGCATAGCTGCTGCCCGTCTCGCGAACGACTTGTTCGTTGTCCAAGCCGAGCAGGTCATGCAGCTTTGAAATGGACGGCAGTGTGGTTTCAACGGCGAACGGTTCGCCTAACGAGTCATCGATACCACCGGTATCCTGCACGGTAATTGCACACGCCGTCTTGCGGGCGAGCGCCAAGGCCGCGAGCCAAGCGGCGACCCCGCCGCCGACAATGACGATCTTCTCAATGGGCATGTGCGCCGATTTGCCGGATGAAATCTGCGTGGGACGGAATGCTGTGCGCTGCTACCTGGCAGTCATCGCGAATAGAGTTCAGCCGAGCCCTTAAGTCGGATTCCGAAATCTTCATTCCCAGTGGATCATCATGCTGCGGCATCACTCGCTGACCCAGATAGACCGCAATCCAGCTTGCATCGAGGAACATGCCATCGCGGTAGTTGACGACGACACCGCGCTCGCGAAACGTCGCCATCTTGTGTGCGAGCGAATCAGGGATTGGCATGGTCCGGACATAATTCCAGAACGGCGTGTCGTCACGTTCGGTGGCGTGATAATGCAGTATCAGGAAATCGCGAACTCGTTCATATTCGAGGTCCATCAGGCGGTTATATTCGGTCGCCAGCATCGGGTCCCAATTTTTGTCGGGGAAGAAATCAAGCAGGCGGCCGATGGCGAGCTGAATCAAGTGAATGCTGGTCGATTCGAGCGGCTCCAGAAATCCAGCCGATAGGCCGATGGCGACAACATTCTTGTTCCATTGCTTGCGGCGTTTGCCGGTGACAAAGCGAAGCTGGTTCAGCTTGGCAAGTGGTTCGCTTTCGAGCTGGCTGACGAGCGCTTCTGCTGCATCGTCGTCCGAGATATAGCTGCTGCAATAGACATGACCGTTGCCGACGCGGTGTTGCAACGGGATGCGCCAAATCCAGCCTGCATCCTTTGCGGTTGCCCTTGTGTAAGGTGACAGCGGACCGTTGGTCGCGCAAGGCACGGCAACGGCGCGGTCACAGGGGAGCCATTGCTGCCAATTGTCATAGCCGCTTTCGAGCGCCCCTTCGATCAACAAACCACGGAACCCCGAGCAATCGACAAACAGGTCGGCGGCTATGACGGCGCCGTTCTCCAACTGGACCGACTGCACAAAGCCGCTTTCGCCATCGAGCGTCACATCGACAATCTTGCCTTCGTGCCGTGTGACGCCGCGTTCTTCGGCGTAGGCACGCAGATATTTTGCATACAGCCCGGCATCGAACTGGAACGCATAGGAATACGTAGATAGCAATGAGTCCGGATCTTCCGCCGGATACGCAAAACGTCCGGCGCGCGCTGCCATGATTGGCAGTGAGTATTCTTCGACCGGATGCGCGGCACCGGCGCGGTTCATGCGCGCCCAATGCTGGTGGAATTCGACGCCGCCGATGCTTTCGCCAAAGGCGCCGAACGGGTGGATATAGCTATCGCCCTTGCGACCCCAGTTGCAGAACTCGATTCCGAGTTTGAAGGTGGCCTTCGTCTTCGCCATGAAATCGGCTTCATCGAATCCGAGTTTCTGGTTGAAAAAGCGAATGTGCGGAACGGTTGCTTCGCCGACGCCAACCGTACCGATTTCAGCTGACTCGATGAGATGGATTTCATAATCTTGGCCGGACAACATATGCGATAGCGCCGCAGCCGTCATCCAGCCCGCGGTGCCGCCGCCGACGATCAGTATTTCCTTGATAGGACGCTGCGCCATTTGTGTTCTGTTTCCTCTCCACCACAGCCATTTGGCATAATTACATTGTTAGCATTTTCATTCTTGCGAAAACGAGAAATATAAACTAACCCACATTTTATGGTAGCGCTACCGTAAGAATAGCACGCCATAATGGTAGCGCTACCGTAAACATAGCGCAAGGAATTGGGAGAGGTTCATGAATAACTATTCTGCTGCTGCAGCAACGCGTTTGTCGTTCGACAATGATTTGCGCGCTACGCTTCGCGCTAGCGCGTCGGGCCTTGCCCTTTTCGCCATGATGGCATCCATGCCGGCTTTCGCGCAGGACGCATCTGAAACAGCCCCGCAAGACGAAGTTTCAGAAGACGCTATTGTCGTTACCGGCTTCCGCGAATCGCTACAGAGCGCGCAGTCCCGCAAAAAGAATGCCGACACTATTGTCGATTCGATCACAGCAGAGGATATTGGTGCTCTACCTGATCGCTCGGTTACCGAAACCTTGCAGCGCATTCCGGGCATTTCTATCAACCGTTTCGCAGCAGGTGTCGATCCTGATCACTTCTCGGTCGAAGGTTCGGGCGTTGTCGTTCGCGGCCTGACCTATGTACGGTCTGAATTCAACGGGCGCGAGGCATTTACCGCTAATAACGGCCGCGCACTGGGTTTTGCCGACGTACCGTCCGAATTGCTCGGCGGCGTCGATGTTTTCAAGAGCCCTTCGGCTGACCGCGTTGAAGGCGGTATCGCTGGCGTTGTAAACTTGCGCACCCGTTTGCCGTTTGACAAGATGGGCACGGTTATCGCTGGCTCGCTGGAGCTGAACTACGGTGATTTCGCGAAGAAGGAATCGCCCACAGGCGCCCTGGTTCTGAGCAGCACGTTCGACACATCAATTGGCCAAATCGGCTTTCTGGGCAGCGTGTCCTATTCGCAATTATTCTCGCGCGCTGACCGTTTCCAGGTTTCGAGCTTCCGCGTCCGTCCTATCTATACAAACGGCACACGTACCGACGTGCTGCCGTTCACCGGCGCGACGCAGCAAGGTAGCGGAATCTTCCCGCGCGGTGCCGTCATGGGCACGCAGGAGTTTGATCGCGAACGTTATGGCGTAGCTGCAGCGGCGCAATGGCGCAGCAATGATGGCGATATGGAAGCAACCTTCCAGTTCCTCCGCTCCGATGCGCGTCAGGCGTGGACCGAGCGCACGCTTGAAATCACCACCGATAACGTCGCGGCCAACGGTGACTCACGAGCAGTGGCAGGTACCTCAATCAACTTCGATGACAGCGGCTTGTTCGACAACGGCTTTATAACTGGTCCAACCGGATGGCGGCAGGATCAGAACGATGCCGGAAATCGTCGCACGCCTGCACTGGGTCTGCAATCGAACAATATCCGTCGGGACAATGGTTCTCGTGCGGTGACGTCGGATTACGCATTCAATTACAAATGGGACGTCAATGATCGCCTGACTCTGAATGTCGATTATCAGCATGTCGATTCGTTTGTGAAAGTCCGCGATAACACATTGTGGATTTCGACCTATCAGGACGCGTTCATCGACCTGAACGGAAAAGATTTCCCAACTGTCGCATTCCAGCCTCCGCAAAATTGCGAAACGGTGCCATGCGTGGGCGCCCCCGGCAGCTCCGCTGGATACCCTTCTTATTATTCGGGCGCGAATCAAAGCTACTCTGACCCTTTCAACAGCTTCTACCGCGCTGCGATGGACCATTTCGAAGACAGCGACGGCAATAGCGATGCGTTGCGGATCGACGCGGAATATTCGTTCGCCGATGATTCCTTCTTCAAATCGGTCCGCGTTGGCGGCCGCTATTCCGATCGTGACCAGACCGCACGCTTCTCGCAATATAACTGGGGCGTTTTGAGCGAACAGTGGGGCAATGGCGGTCCTGTCTGGCTCGATGACAATGTCGATGCTACTCCCGGCGGCACCGGCGGCGCGCCGCTGCAAGGCTATGAAGAATTCTGCTTCGACGGATTCTTCCGCGGGGCGGTCGCGAATCCGCTGAACGGATCGTGTCGCTTATTCTATTCGGGCAACACCGTGAAAGATTATGCCGGTTACGCCGATTATGCGAGCCGCGTCGTCAACGAATGGAAGGCTGGCCCGCAAACATCGGGTGGGGGCGGTTGGACATCGCTTGCCACTCGGCCCGGTGCAATTGCAGGTTCGCCTTACCGTCCGGGCGAAATCAACCAGCAAAGCGAAGAGAATAACGCTGCCTATATCATGTTCCGCTATGGCCATGAATTTGAAGGCGGGGCCAATCTGACTGGTAACATCGGCGTTCGCTATTCGAAAACCAAGCGCGATTCCCAAGGCTTCCGGGAATTTGCGGTTTCGGGTTTTGTTACCGATGCGGAATGCGTAACGCAGCTGGCAACTGCACAGGCGCAGGCGGTGGTAAATGGCGCGCCGGTTTCGATAAGTGCGTTCTGTGCATCGACGCCCGCCCAGAGGCAGTCGGCAAGGAATTTCCTCAACGGTCAGCTGGTGGATAGCACTGTCAACCTTGATTATGATTATATATTGCCCAGCTTTAACGCAAAGCTCGAACTGGGTGGCGGGTTGCAGTTGCGTGCGGCATATTTCAAGGGCGTCGCTCCGCCGGAATTCGGCTATGTCCGGAACTATTTCCCGGTGAACCTCAACACCATCACAAATCTTAATCCTGACGGGACGTCGGCGGTTCCGACTATATCCCCGACGGGTGTGATCAACTCGGCGGGGGCACAGTTCCAAAGCACTTTCACCGCCGGAAACCCGTCGCTTAAACCCACAACATCGGACAATTTCGACTTCACGGCCGAATGGTATTTTGGTGGCAGCGGGGTAGGCCAACTGACCGCATCGGTCTTTGCGAAACGTCTGTATGGCGTGTTGACAAACGACATTGTGCGCACCGATTTGACCAACAACGGGGCAACCTATTCGGCGGTTATTACCTCGCCGGTCAATTCGAACCGGGTCGGCACTATTCGTGGTCTCGAGCTTTCGTATCAGCAAGTTTATGACTTCTTGCCGGGCTTCCTGAAGGGTCTGGGGCTGCAAGCAAACTATACGTACGTGAAGAGTAAAGGTGTGCCCCAGAGTACGCTTTCTGCGACCGACCCCGATGTCGCCGCGGGACGCCAGCCGACGATTGGCGGCAGCGAGTTTCCGTTACAGGGGCTGTCGAAGCACCAGTTCAATATCACGCCATTCATCGACATCGGGCCGATATCGGCGCGTGCGTCATACAACTGGCGTTCACGTTATTTGTTGACGCTGCGTGATGTTATCACGCCGTTCGATCCTATTTTCCAGGAATCCTACGGGCAGCTGGATGCGTCGCTAACCTGGTCGATAACTGATCAGATTAAACTAGGCGTACAGGGCGTCAATCTGCTCAATTCCGTCACGAAGACATCTGCGGCGGTTGTTGACCAGAATGGCGGCGTCCGACTGGTTCCACGCGGTTGGTATCTGAACGACCGTCGGTACACAGCAATCGTAAGATTCAGCTTTTAAAGAGCTTCATCCTGAAGTCCTAATAAGGGCCGTCACTTTTCGAAGTGGCGGCCCTTTTTTTTGGCGCAATGCACGCTTTAGGCGGATCGCAAAATTCACAAAAAGGCAATGCCGCGTGCACATCCGTCACATCTTCTGGTGACGAACTTGATGAAGCCTCGCTGAGCGGTCTCAATTCAATGTTTTGTTCGAAAGTTTACCTGACGGGTGCTGAGGCAAACGCTTCAGCAATAGCCTTATGTAAGAGTTTCGGCTTGAACTCGGCATCATAAGGGCAGGGCCGCTTGGGCTGTCCATCGGTCCTGAGTGGTTCAAAGCCCTGAAGCCAAGAATAGCTGTCGCACATGCCCCATGCCAGCACATCTTTGAGCTGCTTGTAGCTGAACATCAGATCGAGATAGCCTTTGGCGTAAGCCGCGACAGACTGGTCGCGGGACGCGATATCGGCTGGCAGCGCCTGATCGTTCACGTCAAACTCGGTCATCATCAGATTATAGTCCATAGCAACAACTTCGTCGATGAACTGACGCCATTCACGCTCCTGTTTGGGGCCGGTGCCGGTGGAGGGATCGTAGGTGTCGATTCGGATATGCGACTGCACCCCAAGCGCGTCGACTGGCACATTGCGCTTCCGGAAGCCTTCGAGCAGCTTGAGGACGCCAGCGCGGTGCTTTTCATTACCCGGCTCCCAGCTCATATAATCATTATAGACCAATTCCGCGTCAGGGAGCAGTTCGCGCG
Organism: Sphingorhabdus sp.; assembly: GCA_041753095.1. GTDB lineage: Bacteria > Pseudomonadota > Alphaproteobacteria > Sphingomonadales > Sphingomonadaceae > Sphingorhabdus_B. The sequence goes on from JBGSVG010000306.1 coordinate 23,010, forward strand.
CAGTATGGAACGCCAGATCA
>JBGSVG010000307.1:0-4396 GCA_041753095.1 Sphingorhabdus sp.
TTTTGCTGTTGGGCCTGTCCTACCGGCGTGTTTACGGAAAGTTCGCCACTTATGCAGCTTGAAGGCAAATCGATATGGGTCATGGCCAAGGGATTTGCACCGGATGAAGGCGGTCATCAAACTTATGCCGAACAAGTCGCACTTGCCTATGCACGATTGGGCGCCAAAGTTATCGTGTTTGGTCAGACTAGCGCAGGACCGCGCGACGTCACCCACGGCCCCTTAAAGTTGGTCGATATCGGCCCCGGCAAATCACCTTTGGTCCCGCTTCGCCTTGTTGCCGCTCTCAGACGTGAGGTCCGACAATCCGGGCGGCCGGAAATTCTGCACGCCACAACATGGCGAACTGCAGTGCCGGCGATAATTGCCGGCTTCGCGCCGGTAGTTACGTTTCATGGACGCGAGTTCATGTTTGCCTCGGGCGTCGTTCGATATGTGATGCAGCAAATATTTGAGCGTGCGCGGTTGGTTGTTGCTGTGAGCCATTACTCCGCCGCGCGGCTAAAAGAGCGGGTCCGCGACTCCAGTCGAGTTGTGACGGTGGCATGGAATGGCAGCAGCATTCAGACGTCGACGTCCGGGAAACAGGACAATCCACCGATCATACTCAGTCTTTGCAGGCTTGAGCCGCGCAAGAACATTTCGAATGCGGTTAGGGCCGCTGCAATCCTCAGGGACCGCGGCTGCCAGTTTCAGTACTTCATTTGCGGCCGCGGCCCAGAAACCGCGGAGATTGCTGCACTTATTGAAGGTCTGCAGCTTGGCGAGCACGTTAAAATGCTTGGGTTCGTGAGTAACGATCAGGTTGCGGACTTGTACGGCTCGGCGAGCATTTTTTTGCATCCGCACATCAGCGTTGACCACGACAGGGATTTCGAAGGTTTCGGTATCGTGATCGCTGATGCCATGCGGGCAGGATGCGCAGTGGTAATCGGTGCGGGCGGTGGGGCACCCGAATTGGTGGAAGAATCGATTTCCGGCCATGTTGTCGACGGCAATGATGTATCGCAAATCGCCAATAGACTGGCAAAATTGCTGGATCATAGGGACAGCATCAAATTTATGGGAGTGGCCGCCAAAGAGAGAGCCACGCGCTATTTCACTTGGGACCGGCATGTCCGGCTAATATTGGACGAGCTCAACGACCAAAAGAGTGCCTGATTTTACGCGGCTCGCAAACGATCAAGAAAATTCCGGCTGGCTTCGCGTAAGGCAGCGGCGCGGCTTTCGAGACCAGTCATCACCTGCTGCATTTCGTCGGCAACTTCACCCACTTGTACGGCGGCGACATTCACTTCCTTGCTAAATTCGCGGACATGTTCGGCATCCTGCGCAGCATGTTCGGCATGGCTGGATATGTCGCGCGTTGCAGCCTGCTGCTGCGTGATCGCAGTCGCGATGTTATTCGCGCCCTGCTGCACCTGATTCATCTTATGCGCGACCGTGCCCACCATACGTGCCGCATGGTCCATCTGGTCCTTGATTGTGGTCACCGTGTCTGTGACCGAACCGATTGCGCCATGCGTCTGATTGGCGAGGCTCTTCACTTCCTGAGCCACGACCGCAAAGCCCCGGCCAGCTTCGCCTGCCCTTGCCGCCTCAATCGTTGCGTTGAGGGCAAGCAAATTGGTTCGGCCCGCCACATCCTGGATCATCGCGGCGATTTCCCCGACCTTTTCCGCTTCGCCGGCCAGATGCGCCATGACGCCACTGCCCTGCTTGCTGCTGGTGGTGGCGGCTTCCGATGCAGTGACCTGATCATGCACCTGCGTTGAAATTGCGTCGGAAGAATCGCTCAGCTGCCGTGCAGCAGCTGCTACCATCTGGATAGCGCCGCTCATGTTCGAAGCCATGTCCGCCATGGCGTCAGTGCGTTCGCGGGTTTGTGTGCCAATTGCCGCCAGTTGCTGCGAAGATTCACCCACCGCACGCACGGCCGACTCCATAACATCGATAATGGCATGGACGGAGTGTTCGAACTCACTGGCCAGCGCCGCCATTGCCTGGCGCTGCTCGATTTCCGCCCGCTTGCGTTCTTCATCGCGTGCGGCACGGGTATTGCGACGTTCGGCATCGACAGCCTCCAGTCTCTCCTGTTCGGATGCAAAGAAAAGTTCCTGACTGCGCGCAAATGTCTGCGCATTGTCGAGCGACTGCATGAATGATCGCCATTGCATCATGGCGATGCGATGGAGCGATAATCCGAAGACAGCGATGCCGACATAGAAAAACCACGGCATCGTGATCGCTGCATAGCTGGCAGATATCGTACTACCAATCGTAAGGACGGACAGCCACATGACCATAGCCGCTGGCAGGCAAAGGTAAATGAGCGCGCCGATGGCGATCAGGCCGAAAGTCATTGCGCTGCCGACAACTATTCCGATGTCCTGATGATAACTCCATATATCAGCAAGCAAGAGCACCCAGCTAAATGCCTCGATAGTTACCTGCAAAACAAACAGGCGATGCAGAAACAGCAGGTGGTCACCTTTCGGGTCACCCTCTGCGACATAGTCTTTGATCCGAACGTGGATGCGATAGCCGACGATAGCCGCAACAGTGTAGAGCGGAGCCGCATATTGCGCGAAATTCGGGTTTGCGCCGCCAAACCAGAGAATGGCCAGTGCCGGCCACATCGTAACCAGCCCCGAAATGAATACTGCAACATGCGACCGCCCCGCGGCCTGCAACTGTGCAACCATGAGATCACGATTGTCGGCGTGGGCCGAACGACGCAATATCGCCCACTCACCCTTCAGATCGGTGAAAAAGGCAAACATGTCCTTCAAATGGCGCAATTCGCTCATACTTATGGTTCCGTCGGTTTAATCCTCGCTAGCCGTAACCAAAAAGGGTAAATCACCGGTTAACCATCGAATCGAGGCTTAATTCGCCGTCATGAATTTCGTCACATCCGCAAGTACCGACGCCTTCGCCCGGAATGGGCGGGCTATTGCCATGATGATGTCGGAATGGTCGATCCCGGAATAGATTTTGAGCTGTTGCCGCCCGCCCAGTTCCTGCATCTTTGCCGATAAGGATTTGCTGTTGCGGGGCTTTACGACGGTATCGATGTCCCCTGTCAGCAAGAGTAAAGGTGGCGCATCGGCGCGGGCATATGTGATTGGCTGGGTTTCAGTAAGATCGGGCCAGGCTCCAAGCGCAATTTTTGATGAATCAGTCGTGAGCGGGAGGAAATCATAGCCCCCAGCAAGGCCTACCGCGCCCTTGATAATCGAGGGGTCTAGCCCTTCCGCCGCCAGCCATTGCTTGTCGAGCGCGGTCATCATCACGATATGCGCGCCCGCGCTGTGGCCCATGATGAAAAGCTGTCCAGCGTCACCTTGGTATTTGCCGATATTGGCATGAACCCAGGCAATGGACGAAGCGGTGTCCTCGACAAAAGCAGGAAAGCGGTGCTGTGGCGTCTTGCGATAATCGGCGATTACCGTCACGATCCCGCGCGCGGCAAAGGCACGGCCCAGAAAGCCATAGCCGTCACGTTCGCCGTCGCGCCACGCACCGCCGTGAAAGAAAACGAGCACAGGATAGGGCTTTGCCGCTTCACCTTCCGGCACGTAAATGTCCAGTTTCTGCCGCTCGTCGCCGCCATAGGCGATGCCGACTGTGGGCTTACCATTATATTCGACGCTGCCCGGGGCGACCCTGTCGACGAAATCCAGCTTCTGCGGATCGGTTTTCATCCAGAACCATCCGCCAAAGGCGATAGCGGCAACCAGCAGCGTGAACAGAATATATTTAATCATGGCTGGTATCTGCCCGCCAAACCACGCGCACACAACGAAAAAAGGCGGCTCCCGTCGGAGCCGCCCTTCCCTAGCAAGCCGGGATGTTTGACCATCCCATGCAAGATGAATACTAACGCTTCGAGAACTGGAAGCTCTTGCGCGCCTTGGCCTTGCCGTATTTCTTACGCTCGACCACGCGGCTGTCGCGGGTCAGGAAGCCTTCGGCCTTCACCGCGCTACGCAGTGTGGGCTCGTACTTCGACAATGCCTGGGCGATGCCGTGCTTCACAGCACCGGCCTGGCCCGAAAGACCACCGCCCTTGACGGTAACCATCACATCATACTGACCAACGCGCTCGGTGATACCGAACGGCTGGTTGATGACGAGACGAAGCGACGGACGTGCGAAATATACTTCCTGATCGCGGCCGTTGACGACAATCTTGCCGGTGCCGGGCTTCAGCCAGACACGGGCAACCGCGTCCTTGCGGCGTCCAGTCGCGTAGCTGCGACCCTGTGCGTCGATTTCCTGTTCGCGGATAACGGCGGCTATCTGCGATCCTGCTGGTACCGACGTTTCGGCGCCCAAAGTTTCGAGATCAGCGAGTGAGTTAGCGGTTTCGGACATTATGCACCCACCTTGT
>JBGSVG010000308.1:0-3226 GCA_041753095.1 Sphingorhabdus sp.
ACTTAACGTGCCATTATTGACGCCACTCCGATTGGCAATCGGCATCGCCATTATCAAAATATTTCGACGCGAAATGCTTCCGATAATTGGACGGCTAATCGTCAAACGACCGTCGCTTATGGTGCGTTGCCACCAATATTCGCGGGAAACGGACAATCCGGGCTCGAATGCTACGACCGAACACCGCACCACTCCGTCGGCCTGCGTACGGACGAAATTTATAATCGGCGCATAGTTACGCCGACTTGCGGAAAGTGCCGTTGTGCACCCGGGACTGATGTCTCTGACATCCTGATTTGCAGCAACGGTCAGCAACAGATGCTGTGCGACAATGAAGGGATCGCGTTCACGCTCGGCAAGCGCCTGCGCGCTCATGCTCAATCTGCTGGCGGCCAGTCGCTGGGTGCTTTGAAGCGTCGAGATGCCTTGCAGGACGCTGACGACCAAAATCGGCAGCAACGCCACCAAAACAATGAAGATAAGCCCCTGCTTAAGTGTAGCTGGTCTAAGCTTAATCACACCCATGCCCCATCCCGCCCAAATGCCGCTATTCGGGAGATACAGCCACACCCTGTTTGGTCGAAGATTTGATGATGGCCGATACAGCCGGTTCATCAGCGCCGTTTATCAATGCGGCCAAAGCTTGGCGACCGCGGGCCAACCGGCTTTTGACCGTACCAATAGCACATCCGGTAATCTGCGCGGCTTCTTCGTAAGACGCGCCACCTGCTCCAACCAGCAGTAATATCTCACGCTGCTCGTTCGGTAGCTTCTGCAATGCTTTTTCAACATCCGTAAGATGGATGGCATGCTGCTGTGGTGCGGCCTCGACCAGCAGGCGTTCAGCAGCCTCAGGATCCCAGCTCGACATCCGAGAGTTTTTCCGCATCGTCGTGTAGAACTGGTTGCGCAGGATCATGAACATCCATGCGCGAAAATTGGTGCCCATCGTGTAACTGTCGCGCGCCGCCCATGCCCGCATCATTGCATCCTGGGCCAAATCATCGGCCAGCTCGCGGTTGCCGCAAAGCCCTCTCGCAAAAGCGCGCAGCGATGGAATCAACGCAATCATTTCGTTCCTGAAATCGTCAGGAACCGCAGGCTCGCGAGAGCCGCTCGTCACTTCGCCAACCATCACGACGGCTTCTTGCCGCTCGAAGCGCGAGCATCGATTTCATCCAGAAGACGCATGAAGTCATCGGGAATGGGCTCGTTGGCCACCTCATCATGCATTTGGCGCAACGCAGCCGTAATGGGATCAAAGGCCGGATCGACCTTGTTTTCAAACGCTTTGCCAGAGTTTTTGCCCTTGCGCTCTGACATCAGGTTATACTCCATATTGCGCATGACGCTGAGAAAGTCGTCCGAATGCGCCGGTTCTGCGGGGATGTGCTTCATGCCTCACCACCGCAACCAATTGTTGCTGTTCATTATAGTCATAACAGCATAATTCGGGGACGCAAAAAAAGTTCCGCGACGAGGAACAAAAACGACCGTTGCGCGTATATATTATTCAGCCGGAGAAACATGCATGTCATTAAGGGAAGATTTAGGCAACGTATTGCCTTTTTTGAGACGTTACGCGCGCGCGTTAACAGGTTCGCAGAATATTGGTGACGCGGCCGTTCGGGAAACGCTCGAGGCTCTGCTGGAAGCACCTGAAGAGATGGAGACCGACCGGCCGGTTCGGATTGAAGTTTTTCGTGTTTTCAATCGGTTATGGAACGCGCGGACCATATCGCCGCTTCAGTCGGTCGGAAGAAGCGGTTTTATCGCCCATTTTCCCGTTGAGCGCCGCCAAAGCCTGTTACTCACGACCGTCGAAGGATTTTCGGCGGACGACGCAGCTTATATTTTAGGGTTGGACGTATCAGCCGTCGATGAGCATGTCAGCGAAGCGCGAAGCGCCATAGCGGACGCCCTCACAGCCGACGTTCTCATCATCGAAGATGAATCGATCATCGCTTTGCACATCAAGGAAATCGTCGAAAGCCTGGGCCACAATGTGATGGCGATCGTCAGAACACATAAAGAAGCAATTGCTAAAACGCGCGAGTCGATGCCAGAATTGATCCTCGCCGATATCAGCCTTGCAGATGGATCAAGCGGGATCGATGCCGTTCGCGACATTTTGGCTGAACAGGATTTGCCGGTGATTTTCATAACGGCATTTCCCGAAAGGTTACTTACGGGCGAGCGGCCAGAACCGACCTATTTGATCACAAAGCCATTTGAACCAGAGACTGTCATTGCCACCATCGGTCAGGCTCTACTCGTCCACCGCGAGATTAACTCGGAAGATTCAAGAGCAGCATGATTTTTGGGAACATCTAAGCTCGTTGAACGTTGTCCAAACATATAGCAGCATGTGAACGATTGAAACCCCCGCTGGCGTCACCATCCCCCCTTTGGGCGCCAGCACCCCCGAAAACACCCCGGTCACACGATCGGGGTGTTTTTTTACACCAATACCAATGAAAACCCCGGCGGAACCGATTTCAGCGGGAGGTTGCATGTCGGTTCCGCCGGGGACTTGCCTCACTCGATAAGCGAGGCAAGTATTCTTAAAACGCTTACATCGCGGATGGCGCGCTGGCCTGCGTCGCGTGCTTCAGATTGCTCATCTGGTCATGTCCGGCTTTGACCGACTGATAACATTGGGTGATGAGCGCGCGGCTGTCGGCGCTGAGATCATGGTCGGAAATCGCGCTCTCGAATTTTTCCTTGATATGGTCTTCGCCTCGTTCAACTTCGGCAATGATCGCATTGTCGTCGGCACCTGTTATTGCATCGCGAAGGTTCATGAAAACCCGATGCGCACCTGCGGTAATCGAACCGCTGTCTTCGGGTGTGCCGCCAAGTTGCGTAACGTGTTCTTGAAGTTTTTGCGCCACTTGCTCACGCTCATTCGCTCGCGCGAAAAAGATGGACTGGAACTGGGAATTGCCAGCATCTTCTGCGGCTTCACGATATCCATCGATGCTGTCGATGGTGGTCTTTATCAGGCCATTAATTGTGGCAATGTCGGTTTTATGGGAATCCATTTTGCATCTCCAAAACTGCATGAGGGCAAAGTTAAACTGCCCAGCATCACAAATGTTTCTCTGTAAATCCGGCTTTTTTCTATCGACATCCAAGCACCGCTCAGCGGTTTTCTGGAACAGAAATGCGATCACTCCGTTAATTGATTGAAAGCGACAATGACTGATTAAAAGCGGACTTTACC
>JBGSVG010000309.1:0-6020 GCA_041753095.1 Sphingorhabdus sp.
CAGCCTGAACTGAAAGCATCGTGTCACCTGACATTGCAATATCGAGATCGCGTCCGGTGCTCGTGACCGTTCCTTCGGTCATATCCGCTGCCAGCACTTCTTCTGACGCGAATGCCCTGGTATCGAGCCGCTGGCCATCCAGCCAAAGCGATTGAGCCTCGGCCAAGTCGGCGCAAAAGCCGGGCGTGTTGGCATTGGCGAGGTTGTTGGCTATAGCAGTCTGCCGCGCCATCGAACCCCGCATTGCGGTCAGGCTGGTGTAGATCAGGCGGTCCATTTCAGGTTACCTTATGCTCACAATGGCCTGCGTCATGTTTGACGCGGTTTCGATTGCTTTGGCGTTCGCCTGAAAATTGCGCTGCGCCGAAATCAACGCGACCAGTTCTTCGGTGACATCAACGTTCGCACGTTCAAGCGCGCCCGACCGGATTGTCCCCAAAGGCCCGTTGGTGGCAGCGTCGATGGAAGGCTGACCGCTGTCGCCGGTAGATTGCCAGTGGCTGTCGCCGACCGGGCGCAAGCCTTCCTGTGCGGTGAAGCTTGCCATGGCGACCTTGCCAAGTAGCTGGTCCGAACCATCGGCATAGGTGGCGGTTACCAGGCCGTCGATGCCGACCGATACATTGACCAAGGCAACATTGGGATCCGCTGGTGAGCCGCTGGGAAGGACGAAATCGGTGGCGCTCGCCAGCGCTGTTGAGGTCACATTGCCTGCGGCATCCACCGGCAGAAGCTGCAACGTCGAACCAATAGTATCGACCACTTGCCGGTTGGCGTTTACCTGAAACGCGCCGTTGCGCGTGTAAGTAACGGCGGCACGCGGCGGATCGCCCTGCGTTACGAAAAAGCCTTCGCCGGCAATCGCAAGGTCGAGCGTTTTGTCGGATGCTTCGAGGGTACCTTGCGTGAACTGCTGGACGACGGCGTTGAGCCGCGTGCCTTGTCCGGCAATCATCTTGGTGGTCTGGGTGGGCGCACTGGCGAACAGGTCACCAAACTGCGCCCGACTTTTCTTGAAGCCGGTAGAGCCGACATTAGCGAGATTGTTAGAGATCACCGAAAGATCGGTTTGCGCGCCTTTGAGGCCGGATAGCGACGTGTAGAATGACATGATTTATGCTCCTTGTTTCGATGGCGTGGACGCTGCCTTGATGTCAGCAAGCAACGCGGTCTGAGCCGAAATCTGATCGGCGATGGATTTCAGCGAGACGTTCATCTCGGAAATACCGGCAACGGAAGAGAACTGCGCCATTTGCGCGACCATCGCCTGATTATCGACCGGGTTGAACGGATCCTGTTCCTTTAACTGCGTCGTCATCAACCGCAGAAAGTCGGTTTGGCCGAGTTTCTTTTCGGCCATGTCTTTCGACAGGACGGGAAGGTTTCGGCTGTTGACTGCGGATAGGCTTGTCATGACTATGATCCTAATCTGAGGGTTTCACTAATCAGGCCCTTGGCGGTTGCCAGCACCTGCACGTTGTTTTGATATTGTCGTGATGTTTCGAGCATCTCGACCATCTCCGCCGCGCTATCGACTGCGGCTTCCCAGATATTCCCGTCCTTGTCGGCAAGCGGGTGGGCCGGTTCATATCGTTTGACTGGCGCAGTAGAGCTCGTGCCGATGCGGTCGACCTGAACGGTGGCTTTGCCCACCTCGCCCATCACGGTGCGGAACACCGGCTTCATCGCCCGAAAGGCGGTACCTTCGCTGCCCGACACCGTTCCTGCATTCGCTAGGTTCGACGCAGTCGTGTTCAGGCGGACCAGCTGAGCAGACATGGCGCGCCCGCTAATATCGAAGATGGAAAGATTGTTTGTCATGCTCATTCCCCCTTCAGCGCACGGGTGATGGTGCCGATGCGGCCTTGCAGGAAGGACAGGCTTGACCGGTAAGCGAGCGCGTTTTCGGCGAATGCGGTTTGTTCGGTCGCCAGCTCGACGGTGTTACCGTCGAGCGATGGCTGCACCGGCATACGATAGCGGATTGCTGTTTCGGGCGACTGGCCGCCCTCGGCCATCTGCAACGCCGAAGAAAAATCGATATCCCGCGCCTTGTATCCAGGCGTCGCGGCATTCGCGATGTTCGAGGCAAGCATCGACATTCTTTGCTCGCGCAGCTTCAGCGCACTGGCATGGATGCCGAATAGACTGTCAATTGACGGCATGACCGCTCCCTTTCCAATGCTCTGTCGAGCGCGTTCGAAGGAAGCACAGCAATTGGCGTGCCAGTTTTTTGATTAGCTATGTTTTATAGTGGGTTGTGCAGAATAGTCGAAGCGTCAAAATACCGACCGTCAGATTACCGACGTAGCAAAAACACCGCATGTTGTGCTAGCAGGTTGGCCATGCCTTCCTTACGCGGCTTGTTCCCCGACAGGAACCATTGCCCCTCGATAGTTACACCGCGCTCTTTCAGAAAGGCACGAAAATCATCAATCGTCACATGGTGGATGTTGGGCGTGTCGTACCAGCGGTGCGGCAATTGTTCAGTGACCGGCATCTGGCCGCCAAACATATGGGCAAAGCGGATGCGCCATTGCGCAAAATTGGGGAAGGACACGAACGCCTCACGCCCGATGCGGAGCAAATGGTCGAGCACCAGATCGGGCCGCTTGGTGGTCTGCAATGTCTGGCTCAAGATCGCATAATCGAAACTGCCATCGGGATAGTCGGCAAGATCAGTATCGGCGTCTCCCTGGATCACCGACAGTCCGCGCGAAACTGCCGTCGCCACATCACGCGCGTTAAGTTCCAGCCCGCGCGCATCGACGTGCTTGTGATCGCGAAGCGCCGCCATCAGCTGGCCGTCGCCACAGCCGACGTCGAGAATGCGCGAACCGGGACGCACATTTTTCGCGATGACTGCCAAGTCGGGACGAAGGTGGGTCATTTGTAAACATCCGGAAAATGCCGCTGCATGAAGGGCGCTGCGTCGGTGACCTGCTGCCAGCCTAGCTTGGCATAAACGCTGTGCGCATCGCTTGTTGCCAACATCCAACGGCGTAAACCCTGTAATTCCGGATGCTCCTGGAGTGCCTTGACCATGGCAGCCGCCAATCCCTTACCCTGATGCTCTTCCAGAACATATACGTCAGCCAGATAGGCAAATGTCGCGCGATCCGTCGTGACGCGCGCAAAACCAACCTGACTTCCCGAGTGAAAAGCCCCCACGCCTACCGAATTTGCGACCGCACGCGCGACGGTTTCGAATGGAATGCCTGTCGACCAGTAGCTGCGCGTCAAATAGCCATGAATGGCATTCAGATCGAAAAGCTTGGCGTCAGCGGTAATGTTGTAGCCATAGGGGATTGAAGTCATATATTTTCGCCTGCGCGCAAAAATCCGTCGACAATCCGGTTCATCTCGGGCGCGTCGAGCAGGAAACTGTCATGGCCAAACGGGCTGGACAGTTCGACGAAGCTGACAGCCGCTCCGGCAGCATTGAGCGCATGGACAATGCGCCGCGATTCCGACGTTGGGTAGAGCCAGTCGCTGTCGAAACTGATCAGGCAAAAACGTGCCTTGGTTGCGGCAAATGCTTTGGCCAACACGCCGTCGTAAGGATCGGCGAGGTCGAAATAGTCCATCGCCCGGGTTATGTAGAGATAGCTATTCGCATCGAACCGGTCGACGAAGCTAAGTCCCTGGTAGCGCAAGTAGCTTTCGACCTGAAAATCGGCATCAAAGCCAAAGCTTTTTGCATCGCGGTTTTGCAGGCGACGTCCGAATTTTTCGGTTAGGCCAGCTTCGGACAGATAGGTGATATGCGCCGCCATCCGCGCCACCGCGAGGCCCGATGCCGGGGCTTCGCGGCCATAATAAGCGCCATTGTTCCAGCGTGGGTCGGCCATGATCGCCTGTCGTCCGACCTCGTGAAAGGCAATATTCTGCGCCGAATGCCGTGCGGTAGAGGCAATGACTACCGCCGAACGCACGCGATCCGGATAGAGTGCAGCCCAGCTCAACGCCTGCATCCCGCCCATCGATCCGCCGACAACCGCAGCGAGTGTGCCGATCCCCAGATGATCGAGCAATATGGCCTGCGCCCGCACCATGTCGTTTATGGTGATAACCGGAAACTCCATAGCATAAGCAGCGCCAGTCGCCGGATCGATGCTGGCCGGTCCCGATGAACCCATGCAGCTGCCCATCACGTTGATGCTGATGATGCAGTGCCGCGCCGGATCGATGGGTTTGCCCGGACCAACCATGCGCGTCCACCACCCGTCCTTGCCAGTAATCGGGTGCGTTGAGGCCACATATTGATCGCCGGTTAGCGCGTGACAGATCAGGATAGCGTTGGATTTATCGGTATTGAGCACGCCATAGGTTTCATATGCGAAATCAATCGGCGCGAATTCGGCCCCGCTGTCGAGCTTTACCGGCCCCAGCAGGCGTATCTTTCTATCCAGACCGAAACGCTCATCCCCTTGCATCTCGTCTGCCATATCAGCGGATTGGACCGAGACAATAGCTTACTTGGATTCGCGCCATCCTGCGTCTATGGCGGCGCGCATGAACACACTGCAAGCAAAACCGTGGATCAACGCGATCAATGCCTACACCCCTGGGAAAGCTACGTCCGACGACGGACGCGTGCTTATTAAGTTATCCGCGAATGAAAATCCGTTGGGTTGCAGTGCACATGCGACCGCTGCGATGGCTGAGGCACGGCTGACTTTGGCACGTTATCCTGATCCGGCGAGCAACGCGCTGCGCGAAGCCTTGGGCGCACATTACGAGCTGGAAAGCGACCAGATCGTTTGCGGCACCGGTTCGGACGAACTGCTCAACCTGATCGCGATGGGTTACGCCGGCGCGGGCGATGACGTCATCTATGTCCGCTATGGTTTCTCGGTGTACGATATTGCTGCGCGCAAATGCGCTGCCAATGTGGTGGTCGCGCCAGACAAGGATTATGGCACCGATGTCGATGCGCTGTTGGCGCTTGTCACCGAAAAAACGCGGGTAGTCTTTGTCGCCAATCCGAACAATCCCACAGGTACATATCTTGAGGACGCCGAGATGGCGCGCCTGCATGCCGGATTGCCAGCCAATTGCGTGCTGGTGCTCGATCAGGCCTATGGCGAATATCTGGAAAATGACGGCCCTGCATCATTCGACCTTGCGCGTCGCCACGACAATGTTCTGATAACACGGACCTTTTCGAAAATTTACGGGTTGGCAGCTGAGCGGATTGGCTGGGCCTATGGCCAGCCGGGGCTAATCTCTACACTCAACCGAATCCGCGCGCCATTCAATGTGACTGCGGCGGGACAGGCAGCCGCGATTGCCGCATTAGGCGATACGAAATTTGTGAAGAACAGCCGGAAACATAATATGGAGTGGCGCGATTGGATGGCGGGTGAAATCGCATCGCTGTCGAACCACGGCCTGCGCGCAGTGCCGTCATGGGCGAATTTCCTGATGATCATGTTCGACGGCAAATGCAGTGCAGAGGTCGCCTACAAAGGTCTGATGGACGAAGGCTATATTGTCCGCTGGTTACCCGGACAAGGCCTTGGCAACGGCCTGCGTATCACCATAGGCACAGAGGAAGAAAATCGCGGACTAATGACGGCGCTACGTAAAATATTGGAAGCGCATAGCTGATGCCGCCATTCGCACGCCTGACCATCATTGGGCTTGGCCTGATCGGCTCGTCAGTCGCGCGCGCGGTCAAGGCGCAGATGCCGGATGTGCGGATTACCGGCCATGATGCCGATGCCGAAGTTCGGATAAGGGCAGTGGCGCTAGGTATTTGCGATGATGTCACCGACACGGCTGGGGCAGCAGTCACCGATGCCGATCTGGTCATTTTATGCGTGCCGGTGGGGGCAATGGGCGCGGTGGCCGAAGACTTTGCCGATGACCTGCCCGCCGATGCCATCGTCAGCGACGTCGGATCGTGCAAGCAAAGCGTAGCAGATGCGCTAGCGGCAGTATTGCCCGGTGCGATTATCATTCCCGCACACCCCGTTGCAGGTACCGAGAAAAGCGGTCCCGACGCCGGATTTGCG
>JBGSVG010000310.1:0-4775 GCA_041753095.1 Sphingorhabdus sp.
AATGGGCGGATCGGCATTTCGGGCGTCGATACGCGTGCTTTGACCCGGCTGATCCGCGTGGCAGGCGCGCCCAATGCGGTGATTGCGCATTCCGCGAGCGGCGATTTCGATATCCCCGCGATGCTGGCGCGGGCGAAGGCCTGGGCGGGGCTTGAGGGCATGGATCTGGCCAAGGATGTGACGACGTTGCAGACCTATGGCTGGGATCAGGGGCTGTGGCGGTTGGGTGAAGGATATGCTCGAACTCACGGTGTCTCGACTGGGCTCGACACCAACGGGGAGGCTGAATACGGTTCCCCAGACCCGTTCGTGTCGAGCATCGTCGAGACACCCCTCCGCAAAAAGCCAAAGGTCGTCGCCATCGACTATGGCATCAAACACAATATCCTGCGCAATCTGGTCGACACCGGCTGCGACGTCACAGTGGTCAGCGCCACCGCGACGTTCGAGGAAATCATGGCACACGCCCCCGACGGGCTGTTCCTGTCGAACGGCCCCGGCGATCCTGCCGCGACCGGAGAATATGCGGTGCCGGTGATCCAGCAATGGCTGGAAACGAAAAAGCCGCTGTTCGGGATTTGCCTTGGGCATCAGATGCTCGGCCTCGCGGTCGGCGCGAAGACCGAGAAAATGCACCAGGGCCACCGCGGCGCGAACCATCCGGTGAAGCGCCTTTCGGACGGCGCGGTCGAGATTACCAGCATGAACCACGGCTTTGCGGTCGACGCCGCGACGCTACCCGCCAATGCGAAGGCGACTCACACCAGCCTTTTCGATGGCAGCAATTGCGGCTTTGAACTTGCCGATCAGCCAGCATTCAGCGTGCAATATCACCCCGAAGCCTCACCCGGCCCGCAGGACAGCCATTATCTGTTCGAGAAATTTGCGGGGATGATGGGGTGAATCCTAACGATCTTTATCTTACCGGCCATGAGCGACTGTATGAGCTTTCGCAAGCACAAGCCAATTCCGTGCTTCAACGGTTTTTGGAATTGGAGCGAGAGTTTTTTTCAAGCGCCAGTTTCCTTGGCGTTGACTTAGACAAAACTCAGGATTCAGTGTTGAACCTTTACAGGTACGTATTGGACTCAGGGGAATATACCACCGAAAATCAATCGCTTTGGGATGCACGTTGCGGATTTTATTTTGGCGATGCTCTTTGCACTTTCTCTTCTAGACTTTCGTGGACGATCGGAGAGAAGGAATATGCATTCGAAAATCATCCGGTCGTGGCGGGGTTTAGAGACAAGATGGAGGTACCTGTCATTACGATGAGCCATAATGGCTTAAGTTCGATCATAGAGGGGCGGAACGGATTTGAGCGTATTTAAACGATGGTTCGCCTGCAGTTTGAGCAGGCTTGAGGTAAAGAAGTAATGCCAAAAAGAACTGACATCTCTTCCATCCTCATCATCGGCGCTGGCCCGATCATTATCGGGCAGGCTTGCGAGTTCGATTATTCGGGGACTCAGGCGTGCAAGGCGCTGCGTGAGGAGGGCTATCGCATCATCCTCGTCAATTCGAACCCAGCGACGATCATGACCGACCCGGATATGGCCGATGCGACCTATGTCGAGCCGATTACGCCCGAAATCGTCGCCAAGATCATCGAAAAAGAACGCCCCGACGCGGTGTTGCCGACAATGGGCGGGCAGACCGCTTTGAATGTCGCTTTGGCTTTGTTCAACGATGGTACGCTTGCAAAATATGGCGTCGAGATGATCGGTGCCGATGCCGAAGCGATCGACAAGGCCGAGGACCGCATCAAGTTCCGCGACGCGATGACCAAGATCGGGCTGGAATCGGCGCGCTCGGGCATCGCGCATTCGATGGATGAGGCACTGGCGGTGCTTGAACGCACCGGATTGCCGTCGATCATCCGCCCCAGCTTCACCATGGGCGGAACCGGCGGCGGGATTGCCTATAATCGCGACGAGTTCATGGCCATCGTTGCGGGCGGGCTCGACGCTTCGCCGACCACCGAGGTGTTGATCGAGGAATCGCTGCTTGGCTGGAAAGAGTTCGAAATGGAGGTCGTCCGCGACCGGGCAGACAACGCCATCATCATCTGCTCGATCGAAAATATCGACCCGATGGGGGTGCATACCGGCGATTCGATCACCGTCGCGCCCGCGCTGACGCTGACCGACAAGGAATATCAAATCATGCGCAACGCGAGTATCGCTTGCTTGCGTGAAATCGGCGTTGAAACAGGTGGTTCGAACGTACAGTTCGCAGTCAATCCGAAAGATGGCCGCCTGATCGTTATAGAGATGAACCCGCGCGTGTCGCGCTCGTCGGCGCTGGCGTCAAAGGCGACCGGCTTCCCGATTGCCAAGGTCGCGGCGAAGCTGGCGGTCGGGTACACGCTCGACGAAATTACCAACGACATCACCGGCGCGACCCCCGCCTCGTTCGAGCCGACGATCGATTATGTCGTCACCAAAATCCCACGCTTCGCCTTTGAAAAATTCAAGGGTGCCGAGCCGTTGCTGTCCACGGCGATGAAATCTGTCGGCGAAGTGATGGCGATTGGCCGCAATATCCATGAGAGCCTGCAAAAAGCACTGCGCGGGCTGGAGACGGGTCTTTCGGGTTTCAATTATGTTGATGCGCTTAAGGGCGCGTCCAAGGACGAACTATCCGCCGAATTGAGCCGTGCGACGCCCGACCGGTTGCTGGTCGCGGCGCAGGCGCTGCGCGAAGGTATGAGCGTCGCGGAAATCCACGCCATCGCCAAGTTTGATCCGTGGTTTCTGGAGCGGCTCGAGGAAATCGTTACGGAAGAAAATGCAATCAAGGCCAACGGCCTGCCCAACGGTCCCGAAGCGCTGCGCCGCCTGAAAGCAATGGGCTTTTCGGACAAGCGTCTCGCGTTTCTGGCGGTAGAGTCGCTCAATCTGCGTCCCGGCATGGAAACCGCCGTGCGGCACGGTTCGGGAATTGCGATGCAGGCCGCGCGGGCAATGGCTGGCGCTGTCACTGAGGACGAAGTCCGCGCGCTTCGCCACAAATTGGGCGTGCGTCCGGTGTTCAAGCGCATCGACACCTGCGCCGCCGAATTCGAAGCGAAGACGCCCTATATGTATTCGACCTACGAGGCACCGAGCTTCGGCACGCCCGAATGCGAGAGCCAGCCGACGGATCGCGAGAAAATCGTCATATTGGGTGGCGGGCCAAACCGGATCGGGCAGGGGATCGAGTTCGACTATTGCTGCGTCCACGCTTGCTTTGCGCTCGCCGATGCCGGTTACGAGACGATCATGGTCAACTGTAACCCGGAAACCGTCTCGACCGATTATGACACCAGCGACCGACTGTATTTCGAACCGTTGACCGCAGAAGATGTGCTCGAAATCCTGCATGTCGAGCAGCAGAATGGCACGTTGAAGGGCGTCATCGTCCAGTTCGGCGGGCAAACTCCTTTGAACTTGGCAAAGGCGTTGGAGGCAGCGGGAATCCCGATCCTCGGCACCTCGCCCGACGCCATCGACTTGGCCGAAGACCGCGAGCGCTTTGCCGCGCTCATCAACAAGCTCAAGCTCAAACAGCCCGAAAACGGCATCGCGCGCAGCCGCGAAGAGGCCATAGCGGTTGCCGACAAGATTGGTTATCCCGTGCTGATGCGGCCATCCTATGTGCTTGGCGGGCGGGCGATGGAGATCGTCGATACCCAACTGCAGCTCGAAAACTATATCCAGACCGCTGTTATCGTCTCGGGCGACTCGCCGGTGCTTATCGACAGTTACCTACGCGATGCCATCGAGGTCGATGTCGACGCACTATGCGATGGCGACGACGTGGTAGTAGCCGGAATTCTTCAACATATTGAAGAGGCTGGCGTGCATAGCGGAGATTCTGCCTGTACTATTCCTCCCTATAGCCTACCAACCGACATCATCGCCGAAATTCGGCGCCAAGCCGAAGTGCTTGCGTTCAACCTGCATGTCCGCGGGCTGATGAACGTCCAGTTCGCGGTCAAGGACGGCGAAGTCTACCTTATCGAAGTCAACCCGCGCGCCAGCCGCACGGTTCCCTTCGTCGCAAAGGCCATCGGCGCCCCCATCGCCAAGATCGCCGCGCGCGTGATGGCTGGCGAGAAGCTCAAGGTCTTGCCGCCAATCAACCTCGACATCGACTATATCGCGGTCAAGGAAGCGGTATTCCCCTTCGACCGCTTCCCCGGCGTCGATCCGGTGCTTTCGCCCGAAATGAAGTCCACCGGTGAAGTCATGGGCATCGACAAGGATTTCGCCACAGCCTTCGCCAAAAGCCAGATCGGCGCGAGGATGCCGCCGCCGATGTCGGGCAAATTGTTCGTCTCGGTCAAAGACAGCGACAAGCCCGTCATCGTACCTGCAGTGCGCCAAGCTATTGAATGCGGCTTCACCGTATGCGCGACTGGCGGAACGGCGGACTATCTGCTCGCGCAGGGCATACAAGTCGAACGCGTGAACAAGGTCGCCCAAGGTCGCCCGCATATTGTCGACAAAATCAAGGACGGCGAAATTCAGTTGATTTTCAACACTACGGAAGGCTGGCAGAGCCTGAAAGACAGCGAAGAAATCCGCCGTTCGGCGCTGGTTGGAAAGGTATCGCAATATACTACAGCGGCGGGAAGTGTCGCAGTGGCACAGGCGATTGCCTCGCTCCAGCAACGCCCGCTTGAAGTTCGGCCACTTCAGGACTATTATTAGGCCAGCAGTTATTTCCCCCTACAATTGAACTGCAAGCCGGATGAAGGGTTATCCTCCGCCGGTAGGGACATTTTTGTG
>JBGSVG010000311.1:0-7050 GCA_041753095.1 Sphingorhabdus sp.
AACGCGGTCCTGCCCAATTTCCAAGGCCTTGATCGGCGGGTGAATCGGGACGTCGCGGGCGATGGTTTTGAGCGGCAATACCGGCACATTTTCAAATTCGAATGTGATGACGTCGCAGGCCTTTGCAAAGGCCTTCAGCGCCTCGAGATCATCATAAGCGGCAATGGTGCTTTGCGCCGCAACGTCACACGCAACATTATCTCCGGCGGGCGCATAGATATGGCAGCGATAGCCCAGCTGTGCGGCCGCCATCGCGAGCATCCGGCCAAGTTGGCCGCCGCCCATTATGCCAATCGTCGAACCCGGCGCCAAAACACTCATAAGAAACGCGCTGTCATTCGGGGGTCTCGGCCACCGATGCGGTTTGTTCGGCGCGCCAGGCGTCCAGCCGCGAGGCAAGTTCGGGGTCGTTATTTGCCAGCATCGCCGCCGCCAGCAGCGCCGCATTGGTTGCACCTGCCTTGCCGATGGCCAATGTGCCAACCGGAATCCCTGCTGGCATCTGCACAATCGACAACAGGCTGTCCATGCCGTCGAGCGCCTTGGATTGCACCGGCACCCCAAGCACCGGCAACCGCGTCATCGACGCCGCCATACCGGGTAAATGCGCTGCGCCGCCTGCGCCTGCGATGATGCATTTCAGCCCGCGATCCGCTGCACTTTTGGCATAATCATAAAGCCGCTCAGGCGTGCGATGCGCCGACACTACCTTGCATTCATGCGGAATGTGCAGCGCCGCCAGCGTCGCCGATGCCTCGCGCATCGTCTCCCAGTCCGAACGGCTGCCCATGATGATGCCGATTACCGGCGGTGCTTCGCTCACCCTGTCGTCCCCCGACTTAAAGAAGCATTTGCCCTTAGCGTGGGGAACCGCGAACCGCAATTGTGAATGGAAATCGCGTTACACAACCGTTTGCGAGTGTGTAATATTGTAAACTCTTGCTTTTATGCGGGAAATCTGATTGAGGACAGAAATAACATAACAATAGATACCCCGGGTCGCATGAAATATCGGGGATTTTTTAAGTTGGACCAGACTACGGACAATCTGTCCGCGCTGGGCGGGGCAAAATCAGTGTCAGCGCTCGAGCGCGAGAACAAGCAGCTGAAGGCACGGGTAGCCGAGCTTGAGCGGCTGGTTGTCTGTGACACTCTGACGCCTCTATTCAACCGTCGCCATTTTATGGAAGAGCTCGACCGCTGGTGCTGGCGCACGCATCGTTATGGCGGCGAATATGGGCTGCTGTTTATCGACGTCGACAATCTGAAAGCAGTGAACGACGGCAATGGCCATCTGGCCGGCGATATCCTGCTAACCGCTATTGCCAAAGCATTGCTGAGTGCAGTCCGCCGTTCGGATATTGTTGCCCGTGTTGGCGGCGATGAGTTCGCGGTATTGCTCGACAATATTCCCCAAAGCGAGCTGGTCGGGAAAGCTACCCATGTAACGAAGGTTGTCAGCAAACTGAAAATCGAACATCATGGTAAGCTGTTGGTACCAAGCGTTTCGGCGGGCTATACGGCCATCGAGCCCGGCGTGAAGCCATCCGAATTACTACTCCGCGCCGACCGTTCGATGTATGCGGCCAAGCAAGCCAAGGGCATTGGCCCGCTTACTTAACGTTCCGAAAGATAATAACGTTCGCCGTTCAGCGCGTCGTCGAGTTCATACACAATCGGCTGTCCGGTAGGGATTTCAAGGCCGGTAATGTCCGCATCCGATATGCCCGACAAATGCTTGACCAAAGCGCGTAGGCTGTTGCCATGCGCTGAGATCAATACCGTCTTGTTAGCCTTGAGTTCCGGCACAATCGCGTCTTCCCAATAAGGCAAAACGCGGGCGATGGTGTCTTTCAGGCTCTCGGTATTGGGAATCGCAATGCCGGCATAGCGAGGGTCGGATGACAGGTCATAGGCCGAACCCGCCTCCAGCGGCGGCGGCGGAATGTCGAAGCTGCGGCGCCAGATCTTGACCTGTTCATCGCCATGCTTGGCCGCAGTTTCGGCTTTATCGAGCCCGGTCAGCCCGCCATAATGGCGCTCGTTCAACTGCCAGTCCTTGGTCACCGGCACCCACAACCGTCCCATCGCCTCCAGCGCCAGATTGAGCGTCTTGATTGCGCGGGTCTGCACGCTGGTGAAGGCAATATCAGGCGCGATGCCCTTGGCCTTCATCAGCTCGCCTGCCGCCCAAGCTTCAGCAGCGCCCTTTTCGGTGACATCGACATCCCACCAGCCGGTGAAGCGGTTTTCCAGATTCCATTGCGACTGGCCGTGACGGATGAGAATGAGTTTTGGCATGGGAGTTCCTTCGCTATTTGCGGGAGCGCCCTAACGCAAGTTGGTCAGATCGCCAAGGTCATGAAACGGCTAAACGGGTCTTCGACATAGTCGCCGAATGGCGGGCAAAATTGGAAGCCATGCGCCTCGTACATTGCCAGCGCCGGAATGAACGCCTCGCTTGAACCCGTCTCCAGACTCAGCCGCCGATAGCCGCGCTCGCGCGCTTCGGATATGATATGCGTCAACATCATCGCGCCAACGCCTTTGCGCAAATGCTTCTCATGCGTCCGCATCGACTTGATCTCGCCATGGTCGGCATCGAGTTCCTTCAGCGCCCCGCACCCGGCAAGCGCTTCGCCATCCCAGATCGACCAGAAGGTAACATCTGGCGCATTCAGCCCTTCAAAGTCGAGAAAATGGCAACTCCCCTCCGGCGAATTTGCCAGCATCCCCGCGAAATGTGTTTCGAGAAGTGCGCGGATTTCGGGGCCGGTGAGGTTGTCCTCGACGATCCGTATCGGCATCGCTCAAACCATCTCCGCCAGTGTCGCCAGACATTCGCGCGCCAACAACATGCACCGCTCCGGCGACCAGCCTTGGTCGGGGTCGTTGCCGTGGACGGTGTCTTTATAGGGCATCTCCAGCGTCATCGAGACGCATTTATGCGACGGTCCAAAGCGTTCGGCGAGCTGGTTGGTGGACATCGTCAGGTTGGCTTTGCCCGGGCCAGCGATGGCATAACCAAGCTTGGTCTGGAAATCGGGTGTGCGTGCGGCAAGGCGGTTTATGAAAGCCTTGTAACGGTCACCTTGATCTTCGGTCCATGAGGGGATGCCTTCAAACCCGGCCATGAAAGCGGCTGGGATCGCCTCGTCGCCGTGGATGTCCATTGCCCAATGCACGCCGGTTTCGTCCATTGCATTGCGAATTCCCAAAACTTCGGGGCTTTTTTCTAGCGAAGGTTCAGCCCATTCGCGGTTCAAATTCACGCCGAGGAAATTGGTCCGCAAGTGCCCGCGCCGCGATCCGTCGGGGTTGCAGTTCGGCACAATATGCAGGCGGCACTTTTCGAGCAACACGCGCGTGTGCGGATTGCTCATGTCGGTGAGCATGTCGAGCGCGCCCTCCATCCAATATTCGGCCTGCGTTTCGCCCGGATGCTGGCGGGCATAGAGCCAGACCTGAATATCGCCCTCGCCCATTTCAAGGCAGTCGATCGGCTGGCCCTCGAGGCTGTGGCCCAGACAGCGATATTCTATACCCTCAAGCGTGGCGGTCTCGGCGACGAGGTCGTGATGGCGCTCCATCGAGTAAGGCGCGAAATAAGCGAACCAGACGATGTCGCTCGCGGGGGTGTAACGGATGGTCAGCGTGCCGCCGTCTTCGGCCTTGTCATAGCTGGTGTCGGCGCGGCCCCAATAATCGCGGTCTTCGGACACGCAGGCGCGGTAATCGGGCCAGCCACCGGGATAGGCGCTGCCCTCAAGGCCGGTGATCCGAAGAATGATTTCCTCACCCGCAGTGCACGCGACGCGGAAGTGGAACCACTGCGCGAATTCAGAATCCTTGTCTTTGCGGATCGCAAGGTTCGCGGTTGCGCCGTCGATAGCGTTAACGATGATATTGCCGCTGTCGAATGCAGCGTTGATGTCAGTGATGGGCATGCTTGTTCCTTATTTTCAAGGAACGCGGATAGTCTCACCAGACACGCCGGGGAAGTCCTTAAACATCGCTGCCGCCAATTTTGATGCAGCAATGCCAGGCTGCGCAGCGGGCGACCCAGCCTTCGCGGCCTGAACTGCCGTGCCTTCCCAGATCACCAGATTTTCGCTACGCCTTATTATGCGAACGCCAAGCGTGGTTTCGACCTGCGCGCTGCTCCCGCCGCCCAGATTTATGCCGACGCCAAGACCTACTCCCGAACCATAGCTGCCGGTCGAACCGCCGACGCCCACCGAAACGGGCGAGCGGCGGTCGGGGCTAACGGTAGTGACCCCGACACGGACTTCCGCAACAACATCCGGTTGAACCGGCTTTTCGGCATAGCCCACGCGCTGCATCTCTCGCGCCACGGCGGCGAGATAAGGCGAGGCTGCAAGGCCTTGCCCGGCTGCCGAATCGCCGGCTACCTCGACCGAGTAGGTGCCGGCGCCGTAAACTACGCCTTCAGCTGCCCGGTTGAAGCGGGTAACTTCAACAGGTCCGGTTGGGACGACGCAGGCAGAGAGCAAGGAAAGCGCCAAAAGCGGTAAAAGCGGTAAAAGTCGGGTTTTCATCATCATGGTCATATCCTACGCCACCCATAGTTGATGGCAAGCGATGTATAATATCTGAATCGCGAAAAGCGGCCAATCGCGCTTGACTTTGGCCGCCCCCGCCCATAGGAGCGCGCCTTCAATTCAAGCTTTAGCTAAACAAAAGACGGGTAAATCCGATGAAAGTCGTCAATTCTCTCAAGTCCCTCAAGGGTCGTCACCGCGATAACCGCGTGATTCGCCGCCGTGGCCGGACTTATGTCATCAACAAGACCCAGCCGCGCTTCAAGGCACGTCAGGGCTAATTTGGCCCTGCCTGCGTCTCGCGGGCAGATGGTTTCAGCAAATCGCCGCTCCGAATCTGATTCGCGGGCGGCTTTTTTGTGTCCGTTTTTAAGGTATTCGGCATGACGAAGATAACCACGGTCGTATTTGATGTCGGCAAAGTATTGTTCGAATGGGATTTGCGCCATTTGTTCGCCAAGCTGATCGACGATAGCCAAGAACTGGAATATTTCGTCACTCATGTGGTGACGCCTGACTGGCATTTCCAACATGACGCTGGCCGCCCGCTCGCCGAGATGGTGCCGGAACGCGCTGCAGAATTTCCGCAATATGCCGCGTTGATTGATGCTTATGCGACACGTTTCAATGAAACCATACCGGGACCGGTCGAAGGTTCGCTTGAAATCGTCAGCGAACTGGCCGAGCGCCGCGTGCCCTTATTCGCTATCACCAACTTTGGTGCAGAATTCTGGGACATGTTCCGCCCGACACAGCCGATATTCGACCATTTCGGCGATATCATCGTGTCGGGTGCCGAAAAGTTGGTGAAACCCGACCCCGCCATTTATGCCCTAGCGCTGGAGCGCTTTGGCCTGCAATCTGGCGAGGCAATCTTCATCGATGACAATCACGACAATGTCCTGAGCGCGCGTGCCAACGGCTTTGCTGCGCATCATTTTACGGATTCCCGAAGTTTACGACGCGAATTGACCAGCCTCAATCTGTTGTGAAAAATAGTGGCAAACTCTTCCATTCGCCGCTTGTCTGTGCTTAAGCCGCTGCAGAATTTTCCTCACCAAGGACGCAATCTCCCATGAATATCCATGAATATCAGGCCAAGGAACTGCTGGCGAAATTCGGCGTAGCCGTGCCCAAGGGTATCGCCGCGCTCAGCGTTGAAGAAGCGGTTGCAGCAGCCAAGCAATTGCCCGGCCCGCTTTATGTCGTGAAATCGCAAATCCACGCAGGTGGCCGTGGCAAGGGCAAGTTCAAGGAACTGGGGCCCGATGCCAAGGGCGGCGTCCGTCTGGCGTTCAATCTGGATGAAGTCGAAGCGCACGCAAAGGAAATGCTCGGCAATACGCTGGTCACCATTCAGACCGGCGAAGCGGGCAAGCAAGTCAACCGTCTCTACATCACCGATGGCGCAGACATTAAGCAGGAATTCTACCTCGCTGTCCTCGTCGACCGTGCAACCAGCCGAATCGCGGTTGTTGCCTCGACCGAAGGCGGCATGGATATCGAGACGGTCGCGCATGACACGCCTGAGAAAATCCACACCATCACCATCGACCCGGCAACTGGCATCATGCCGCATCATGGCCGCAGCGTTGCCAAGGCGTTGGGCCTGACCGGCGATCTGGCAAAGCAGGCGCAGACTGTACTCGCTGGCCTGTACGCCGCATTCATCGGCACCGATGCAGAACAGATCGAAATCAACCCGCTCGCGGTGTGCAAAGGTGCGAACGGCGATGAGCTGCTCGTGCTCGACGCCAAGGTTGCATTCGACGGCAACGCAATGTTCCGCCACAAGGACTTGGCAGAACTCCGCGACCTGACCGAAGAAGACCCCGCCGAAGTCGAAGCGTCGGAATATGACCTCGCTTACATCAAGCTCGACGGCAATATCGGCTGCATGGTCAATGGCGCTGGTCTTGCGATGGCGACGATGGATATCATCAAGCTCAACGGCGAATTCCCCGCCAACTTCCTCGACGTCGGCGGCGGCGCTTCGAAGGAAAAGGTAACAGCGGCGTTCAAGATCATCCTGAAAGACCCCGCCGTAAAGGGCATTCTCGTCAATATCTTCGGCGGCATTATGAAATGCGACATCATTGCCGACGGTATTGTCGCAGCGGCGAAGGAAGTGAACCTGTCGGTGCCGTTGGTCGTCCGCCTCGAAGGCACCAATGTGCAGCAGGGTAAGGACATCCTCGCCAATTCGGGTCTGCCTATCGTTTCGGCCAATGACCTTGGCGATGCAGCGGAGAAGATTGTCGCCGAGGTTCGCAAGGCGGCTTGAGCAAAACCAAATGCACTTGACGTTCACGTAAACGTCAAGCATAGGCGCAGCAGATTGGGCGGGCATCCATTCGTCCAGTGATTCGAATACCGAGTCTGTAGAAGAGGACTGTACCATGAAGATCATCGTCCCTGTGAAGCGGGTCATCGATTATAACGTGAAGCCACGGGTCAAATCCGATGGCACCGGCGTCGATCTGGCCAA
>JBGSVG010000312.1:0-3268 GCA_041753095.1 Sphingorhabdus sp.
CGGCCTGCGCACATTAAGGACCGCGTGCGCGCACTTGGCCCGACTGTCCGCCCCGATCTGACATTGAAACCTGCCGACCCTCAAGCCGGCGAATGGGTGATTTGATATGTATAAATATGACAATTACGACCAGGCAATCGTCGATGCCCGCGTTGCCGAATTCCGCGATCAGGTGAAACGCCGCCTAGCGGGCGAGATTACCGAGGATCAGTTCAAGCCGCTGCGGCTGATGAACGGGCTCTATCTCCAGCTCCACGCTTATATGCTACGCGTTGCTATTCCTTATGGCACGCTCGACAGCCGTCAGATGCGGATGCTCGCGCATATCGCGCGCAAATATGATCGCGATTACGGCCATTTCACTACTCGGCAGAATATCCAATATAACTGGATCAAGCTGGAAGAATGCCCCGATTTGCTTGAGGAACTGGCTAGCGTCGAAATGCACGCCATCCAGACCAGCGGCAATTGCATCCGCAATATTTCGTCCGATCAATATGCAGGTGCTGCGGCGGACGAAGTCGCCGACCCGCGTCCTTGGGCCGAATTGCTTCGCCAATGGTCGACCTTCCATCCCGAATTCAGCTATCTGCCGCGCAAGTTCAAGATTGCGGTTATCGCTTCGCCCGAAGACCGCGCGGCGATGCGCCTGCACGACATCGGGCTGGAACTGGTCGAACAGGATGGCGAGCTCGGTGCGCGGGTTTTTGTAGGTGGAGGCATGGGTCGCACCCCGATGATCGCACCCGAGATCAACCCGTTCGTTAAAGCCGATGATTTGTTGAGCTATATCGAGGCATGCCTGCGCGTTTACAATCGCTATGGCCGCCGCGATAATATCTACAAGGCGCGGATCAAAATCCTCGTCCACGAAATCGGTGCCGACGAATATCGTCGTCAGGTTGCCGAAGAGTTCGCGCATGTGAAGACTTTGGGCATCGACCCGCCATTAGCCGAACTCGACCGCATCAGTGCCTTCTTTGCGGCCCCTGCTTTCAATGCAGCAGAGGTCGAGCCCGACCGCAGCGACCCGGATTTTGCCGTCTGGCTCGACCAGAATGTGAAGCCGCACAAGCAGGCTGGCTATGCGATCGTCAACATCAGCCTGAAGCCCATCGGCGGCATTCCGGGCGATGCGTCATCAACGCAGATCGACGTTATGGCCGACCTCGCCGAGAAATACAGCTTCGACGAACTGCGCGTGACCCATGCGCAGAATATCGTGTTGCCGCATGTCGCAAAGCGCGACCTGTATGCAGTCTGGCACGCACTGCGCGAAGCAGAACTGGCCGATGCCAATCTTGACCTGATCAGCGACATCATCGCCTGCCCGGGCCTCGATTATTGCAGCCTTGCCAACGCCCGTTCGATCCCGGTTGCACAGAAAATTGCGACCCGTTTTGCTGACCTCGACCGGCAACGCGATTTGGGCGAGTTGAAGCTCAAAATCTCCGGCTGCATCAATGCCTGCGGCCATCACCATGCCGGACATATCGGCATCTTGGGCGTCGACCGTAAGGGCGTTGAAAATTACCAGCTGACCTTCGGCGGATCAGGTGCCGAAGATGTCAGCATCGGCAAAATCATCGGCCCGGGCTTCGACGAGGACGGTGTAGTCGATGCGGTCGAGAAGGCCACCGAGGTCTACAAGAAACTGCGCGAAGGCGACGAACGGTTTCTGGATACCTACCGCCGTGTCGGCCTCGATCCGTTCAAGGAAGCTATTTATGGTTGAGTTTAGATACCGCGATGACGAAGTTACCGAACAGCCGTCGGTAACGCTCGACGCCTTCCTTGATCAGTCCAACGCCGCCGCCGTGCGGCTTGAGCCAGACGATGATGCGCGTGCGCTGATCCCGTTTCTGGACCGGCTGACGCTCATCGAGGTCGCGTTCCCGAAATATCGCGACGGCCGAGGTTATTCGTCGGCGCGGATATTGCGCGAGGCGGGCTATACCGGGGAATTGCGGGCGCAGGGCGATGTGCTGGTCGACCAAATCGCCTTCATACGCCGCTGCGGCTTTGACAGCTTTGCCCCTGAAGGCTCGCTCAATCCCGAAGCCGTTGAGCGCGCGCTGTCCACCTACGACCAGTTTTACCAAAAAGCAGCCGACGCAGCTGTGCCGGTTTGGAAGCTACGGCATGGATAAAACGCCCACTCCGCTCGCATCGAGCGAAGTCGAGATGCAGTTAGGTGGCGCGCGACCGATTGGTGTCTCAACTACGCTCGACGCGAACGGAAAAAGGGCGATCGACCGTATCGACACCGCGCCACGTTATTCCGAGGCCGACGCGGTCCGCCTCAATAACATGTTCCGCGGGCGCGATACCGTTGAGATGCTGACCGTTTTACTTAAGGAAAATGTGCTTGGTGACGCTGCGATTGTCTCAAGCTTTGGCGCGGAAAGCGCGGTGCTGTTGCACCTGATCGCTAGCATCGACCACACGGTCCCCGTGCTGTTCCTCGAAACCGGCAAGCATTTCCCCGAAACCATCACGTACCGAGAAGAATTGCGTGAACGTTTGGGGCTGACCGACCTTCGCAACCTGACCCCCGACCCTGATTTGCTGGGACAACGCGATGGAACCGGCCTGCGTTGGTCCTATGACCCCGATGGCTGCTGCGAAATCCGCAAAGTGCTCCCTTTAAAGGCCGCATTGGCCGGTTTCGATGCGCAATTTTCAGGTCGTAAGGCTTTTCAGTCGTCGACCCGCAAGGCCCTCCCACGATTCGAAATCGAGGAAGGCCGCCTCAAGGTCAATCCGCTGGCTGATTGGAATAAGGACCGTCTTGACGCCTATATGGCCAAGCATGACCTGCCTGCACACCCATTGGTCGAGCAAGGTTACCCATCCATCGGCTGCTCGCCCTGCACAACCAGAGTAGCTCCGGGTGAAGACCCGCGCTCGGGCCGCTGGACGGGTTGGGACAAGGTCGAATGCGGCATCCACAGCGAAGTCGCGCCGATCGATGACAGCGGCGCAAACGATCCGATATTCTGATCAATCCTTCGGGAAAAAATATTCCTGAATTTCCGACGCAATCCGCGCGGGACGCAAGGTTTCCGCGTCAATGCAGCACCAGCTTGATTTGACCTCGGCCAAAACTTCCTCTCCGCGTTTGATAACCGTGTCATAAAATGACCGCGCACCGTGGACCTTTTCCAGCACAACCGATGCAATCACATCGTCGTTTAGAAATGCTGGTTTACGGTAAGTAATCTCGTGCTTGAGCGCGACCCACAGATATTTGGCGGCGGTTTCGGGC
>JBGSVG010000313.1:0-3335 GCA_041753095.1 Sphingorhabdus sp.
TCCTGTACCAGAATTGCCCCGCCTGAAGCAGAAAGTTCCCGCGCACCGATGACACCATCGTTGCCCATGCCACTGAAGATTATAGCGATTCCATCCGATCCATAAACGGCTGCAACCGATTCAAGCATCGCATCGACCGAAGGGCAATACCGGCTGGCAGCATAATCCGCCTGATGATCGATGACGACTTTGCCGCGTTCCCTGCGGCAAATAAGGTGGGCATTCCCCGGTGCGATGTAGATGTGATTGTCCAGCGCCGCCTCGCCTGCCTCTGCAACCTTGACGGTGCGGTCGGTCAAACTTCCCAACTGCTTTGCGAAAAAAGTCATGAAAGCTTCGGGAAGATGTTGCGTGATAAACACCGGAGCGGTCATTGATTTATCTAGGTTGCGGATAATTTCATAAATTGCCGGAATACCGCCGGTTGACGAGCCAATCGCTATACAGCGCGGCTTATTAATGACCTGATAGTCTACAGCCAATTTGGCAGCGTACCCAGCATCATTCCGCTCTTTGGCGGCGCGCCCTAGCCGGACGACCTTGTCGATTAATATTTCGGAAAAGCGCCCTGAAAAACCTGACCGGCCAGGCTTTGCCAATGTATCACAAGCCCCTAGGGAAAGGGCTTGAATCGCGGCCGGGCCATTTTCTTCTGCGAATGCCGACACAACCAAAATCCGCGCGCCATTAGCCTTGGCTTGGATATCCGGTAGCGCATCAAGCCCTGATCGCTTGGGCATTTCGATATCGAGCAATATGATATCGACCTTGTTGTGCTCGAGGTTGTTCAACGCGACTTCGCTGTCCTCGGCTTCGCAGACAATTTCGATGTCTTCATGCTTACTCAGAACCCGCGCGAAAATTGAACGCGCAACAACGCTATCATCAACCAGCATCACCCTGATGGGTTTGGATTGTGCCTTCGGGCTATTGCCTGTCAAAGTCTGGATGGCATTCATCGCCGGCGCCGCGCTTTAAAGACAGCCGACGATTTGCAGCTTGGCTTCGAGTGTCTCGCGGTCAAATGGTTTCATGACATACTCATCGGCACCTGCATCGATTGCGGCCTGTATGTGGCCAATGCCGTTTTCTGTGGTGCAAAAGATGACCTTTGCTGATGGCGATGCGACCGTCGAGCGATAGGCGCGCAGAAAATCCATTCCGCTCATGATCGGCATGTTCCAGTCGAGCAGGATGACATCCGGCGTGGCGGTTGCCATATGGTCCAGCGCCTCTTTGCCGTCCGCGGCTTCAGCAACGTCGAATTGCATCGTTTCGAGTATGTGCCGGGCAACCTTGCGTATCACCTTGCTATCGTCGACTATCAGACAGGATTTCATGCGCCATTACCTCAATTTTGGTCCATTTCGGATGGTAACGTCGTCCTGTTATCGACACGTTAATTCTGGGGCTCGACGACAAATATTTATGCAGCCAGCTTTTCCTGACCATTTACCAGCAAAGCAATGTCCAAGATCATCACCAGACGGCCATCAACCGATGCCGTCTGGCTGACCAGATGATTCCATTCTTTTGACGGCTTAATCTGACTTTCCATCTGATCTGCTATTATTGGGACGACATCTTCGACCCTATCAACAAGCAAGCCATAATGGTGACCGGCAATGTCGACCACCACCGCAAGCGCACCTTTGGCCGCTTTTTTTGCTTGGCCAGACACGAGATACTGCGTGTCGATCAACGTAAGTACGCGACTGCGGAGCGCGAACAGCCCGGCGATGGACGGGTCGCATATTGGTACCGGCACAATATCCTGTACATGCACAATCGACTCAATCGAATTGCTTTCGATGCCAACACAGGCGTCGTTGATGTGGGCGATTAGGTACAAGGCATTCATCTCATGCTCTCCCCGCAAGCTTTTCTTCGATAGCCGAGATCAATCCCACGCGATCATAGCGATAAATGCTCGATATATTGCGGTCTGTGACATGGCTGGTATCACGCAGATGCAGCGCTCTAGGGTCGGTTACGCCTTCGCCCGTTTTGTCGACATCGCGATGCAATACAACCGCTGCCTGCGGTTGGTCCTTAGAATCGAAGCTGACGGCGTAGCCAGAAGCACTTAACAATGGAGCCAATATCCGGCGTTCCCAATGCGCATCGTCGTCGCAGTCGATAAAACATAATGGCGCGGTAGCAGCGCTGCCGTGAAAGGTGTCGGACATCTCGAAATATTGAAACACATTTACCAGCTCGACCGGTTCGCCAAATGCGGAAATCACGCCCTCATGAAGTTGGGGATGGGCGCTTGGCACGACTTGTCCGTCGATGCTAAAAATGTCGAGAACGTCGTCAACGGCCAGATATTTGCTCGTCTGCCCGTCGGTCAGTTTCAGTAATTTGACCAGGCCCTCTTTTGGCACGGCGTCGAGCTCCGCAAGATCAAATAGGCCACCATCGACTGAAACCCGCATTCTGCCGCCGATAAACTGGATTTGTGCAGCATCTACATCTTCCATCCGGTCGATTACAGACAGACGGATCGCCCTTTTACATCCGTCAGTCGCGACAAAAAGTAATGCAGATGGACGATTTCGAATAGTTTGAACTGCATCGATAGGCTCAACCCGGCCGTCGTCGGTCTGTTCGGCCATGTCGACGCCAATCGACGCAGCAAGCCCGCTTGCATCGAGCAACAGCATGGGGCGACCATTGTCAGGCAGCGAAGTTCCGGCAAATAGTCCAGTCGACATAACCAGCGGCGCGCCGGGTTTCACAACAAGTTCTTCGTTGTCGATAACGCCGGCCACTTCGAGGACGAAAGTTGCACCGATAGCGGGGCGCATGACGATGAGGGTCCTGCTGCCACCGCCGGCTGTCTCTACCTCGTCAATGCCAAGTATCTCTTCGAGAGTTGCGAAAGGATAACGTTTACCCCGGATCGCGGCAATTTTCGTGCCGCCAAGATCCTCGATTTTGACATTAACGTTGGACGCCGAAATGATTTCCACGACCGAACTGCGCGAAATGCCGAAAATCTGATCGCCGGAGCGAACCGACAAGCCTGCGATGATAGAGAGCGTTAATGGCAGCCGGAGAGTCATTTTCAATCCGAGCCCTTCGAAATTCTCAAGCTCGATTGTACCACCAATAGCCTGCAAATTGGTGCGCACGACGTCCATGCCGACGCCGCGACCCGATATCGATGTCACATTATCAGCCGTCGACAAACCAGGCGTGAAAATGGTGTTGAGCTGTGCGCGCTCCGACATCTTCGACCATTCTGCGGCAGACATGATTTTGGCTGCAGTCGCCCTTGCGCCCAGTTTTTCGAGATTGATGCCACGACCATCATCGATGATTTCGATAAG
>JBGSVG010000314.1:0-6807 GCA_041753095.1 Sphingorhabdus sp.
AATCAAAGACAAAAAGCAGGAGAGAGAATCTATGACACGCGTTGCGGTGGTGACCGGCGGTACTCGAGGTATCGGTGAAGCAATCAGCCTGAAACTCAAAGAAAAGGGCCGTTTGGTTATCGCCAATTATGGCGGGAACGATGCCGCTGCAAAGGCATTTTCGGAACGCACCGGAATAGCGGTCAGCAAATGGGACGTCGGCGATCACAAAAGTTGCATCGACGCCTGTGCTGCCATCGAGGCCGAATATGGCCAAATCGACATCATGGTCAATAATGCCGGCATCACCCGAGATGCGACGATGGTCAAAATGACCTTTGAACAATGGGACGAAGTTATCCGCGTCGATCTTACCGGCTGTTTCAATATGGCAAAGGCGGTGTTTGCCGGAATGCGCGAGCGCAAATGGGGACGGATCGTCAATATCGGTTCGGTCAACGGGCAGGGCGGTCAGATTGGGCAGGTCAATTATGCTGCCGCGAAATCGGGCATTCACGGCTTCACCAAATCGCTGGCTGCTGAAGGTGCGCGCCATGGCGTTACTGCCAACGCAATCGCACCAGGTTATATCGGCACCGAAATGCTGGCGACTATCCCCGAAAATGTCATGGAAAAGATTGTTGCACAAATTCCAGTGGGGCGGTTAGGGCAGCCGGACGAAATCGCCCGCGGTGTCGAATTCCTGACAAGCGACAACGCCGGTTTCATCACCGGATCCACGCTGTCGATCAACGGTGGCCAGCATATGTATTGATGCTAGAGTCGGCGGATGACCGATATTTATCATCCGCCGGTAAAGCGCAGCATGACGATTGCAGGGCACCAGACATCAATCAGTCTGGAGCCGTTATTTTG
The DNA here is from genome assembly GCA_041753095.1 of Sphingorhabdus sp. Classification (GTDB taxonomy): domain Bacteria; phylum Pseudomonadota; class Alphaproteobacteria; order Sphingomonadales; family Sphingomonadaceae; genus Sphingorhabdus_B. Next base: position 856 of record JBGSVG010000314.1, read on the forward strand.
GGATGCGTTGAAACGCGCCGCTGAATCGCGCGCGCTGCCAGTGAATGCTCTCGTTGCGCAAATTGACGTGCAAAGGCTGGATTCGGAAACGCCTTGCGGATTGGCTAGCGCGATCCGTCTATGGTTGGTGGCGAACGTATAAAAAAGTACCGTCACAACGATGTGCAACGGTACAATAGCGACCCAAAGTTTCTCGAAAATCTCTAATTGTGCATTTCGAACACTGTGCAGGCAGACGGCAATTTTACCGCAATGCAACCGGAGGAGGGAACCGGATAAATTACTTACGCCTCTCACGTCGAGGGAGGGTAGATCGAAGCGTTTTGAGTTGCGGGGTTTACCGTCAACCTGCCTGATGAAATTGGACGAAGACTAAGAGAAATCCAATACCGCATTTGGCCTATACGGTACTAACGCTGTAAATTAGGTTATAACCCGGCTTCGACGGCGATCCGTACTGCATCGGCAGCATTCGATGTCGACAATTTTTTGAACATCAGCATGCGGTGCATTTGAACCGTTTTCTCGCTGAGTGACAGGCGGAAGGCGATTTGCTTTGTCCTGAAACCCTGCGCCATTTGCTGCAATATCTCGCGCTGACGTGGGGACAGTCTGTCCACGATTTCAGCAGCCTGTTGTTGGCGGACGACCGCGATACTTTCTTCTTCGGGAAGGACTTCGATTTGTGATCCGACAAATAATTCCAGCTTGCCCTCGTCATCGAACAGCGGTGCAATCATCACTGCGTTGCGAAATGGCGAACCATCTTTGCGATAATTGATTAGCTCTGCCAGCGCAGGACGACGAGCGTGAATCGATTCCCGCAGCTTTTCTGTCTGTGAATTTTCGGTGTCAGGGCCGCGTAGGAACCGGCAATTGCGTCCGATAGATTCCTCTTCGGTATAGCCAGTCATTACGCAGAATGCGGCATTTACTGCAATGAGGGGGTTGTCGGTTTGCAACGGATCACTGACGACAGTGGCGATGGGACTATATCTTATCGCTTCGAGAACCGGGTGCCGCAGTCGCTTTGGTAACGTGGTTTGCATTGTCATATCGCCATCACTCATGACGAAAGTGAAGCATAACGTGCGACTTGGCAAGGGGCGTCATAATTAACCCTATTCGGACCCGACACGTTCCACGTCTGCACCGACGAGTTGCAGCTTTTCTTCAAGCCGTTCATAGCCCCGGTCGAGGTGATACAGACGGCTGACGTGCGTTTCGCCGTCTGCAACCAACCCGGCAATGACCAGGCTCATCGATGCGCGCAAGTCGGTCGCCATCACAGGCGCCCCGGTCAACGACTTCACGCCATGGACAATCGCAGTGCGGCCCTTGGTTTCGATATGTGCACCCATGCGATTGAGTTCTGGAACATGCATGTAGCGATTTTCAAAAATCGTTTCGGTCAGTACGCTGGCGCCATCGGCCATGCACAGCATAGCCATGAACTGCGCCTGCATGTCGGTAGCAAAGCCGGGATATGGTGCTGTAGATATTGTGAGCGGCTTAAGCTTGCCGTCAGAAGCGACGCGGATTCCGTTTTTGGTCTCTTCGACAGTGACACCAGCCTGCCGCAGAGCATCCACGGTTGCGTCCATCTCGCTGGCGTTGGCGCCGACGAGCTCAACATCGCCGCCGGTAATCGCTGCAGCACAAGCATAGCTGCCCGCTTCGATGCGGTCGCTCATCACACGATAGGTTGCACCGTGCAGACGGTCCTTGCCGTGAATGATGAGGTCGGATGTACCGATGCCTTCAATCTCTGCGCCCATGTCGACCAAAAGGTTGCACAGATCGACAATCTCGGGCTCACGCGCTGCATTGTGCAGGACGCACGTTCCTTTGGCGAGGCTTGCGGCCATGAGGGCATTTTCGGTCGCGCCTACGGAGACGACGGGGAAGGTGTAGCTGCCGCCGGGAATGCCGTTCTTGGCAATTGCCTTTACATAGCCTGCTGCCAGTTCAATCTCGACACCAAAGGCTTCCAGCGCCTTCAGGTGGAGGTCGATGGGCCGGTTACCGATCGCGCAGCCGCCCGGCAGCGACACCGTTGCTTCGCCAGCACGCGCTACCATGGGGCCAAGCACCAGAATCGATGCACGCATTTTGCGGACAAGCTCGTAGGGCGCGACTGTCGTAGTCAAGCGCGTCGCCTGAAGCGTCATGACGCGGCCGAAATCCTCGGGGCGCGATCCAGCAATGGCGGTCGAAATGCCGAATTGGTTGAGCAGATGCTGGAAGCCGTCGATGTCGGCCAAACGCGGCAAGTTTCGTAACGTCAGCGGTTCATCGGTTAGCAGCGCGCAGGGAAGCAGCGTCAATGCGCTGTTCTTTGCCCCTGAAATCGGAATTTTTCCCTTAAGCGCGTTGCCGCCGCGTACGATTATCTTGTCCATCGCCGGTATTTAGCGGGAATCACTTTTCAGGCAAGCGCCTCTGATACTTGGGCCAGCCGTTCCTTGCCCCAAAACATTTCGCCATCGACGAAAAAGGTCGGAACGCCAAAGGCGCCACGTGCAGCGGCACGTTCGGTATTAGCAGCCAGTTCGGCTTTGACGTCTGCGTCGTCGGCCATTGCGAGTAGTGCAGCGCTATCCAATCCCGCCTCATCGAGTACATTCTTTACCACCACTGGATCGCCGGTGTTCGCGCCGTCTTCCCACATCGCTGTCATGATCGTTTCGACATAAGGCATGAAACAGCCGAGATGCTGTGCCGCCACCGCACCGCGCATCAGGTAAAGCGAGTTGACCGGGAAATGCGGGTTCATCTTGAACGGCAGCCGGTGCGCTTTGACGAATCGGTCAAACTCTAGCATTTCATAATTACGCTTGGCCGGCGTTTCTGCGTAGCGGATGAGTGGTGCCTGATTGTTGGTTAGCTTGAACAACCCGCCGAGCAGCACTGGAGTATAAATTACCTCCGCCTCTGTTCGCGCGCAAATCTCGGGCAGCAATTTGTGCGCCAGATAGCTGTTGGGGCCACCAAAATCGAAGAGGAATTCAAAGCTTTTGACCACTAAAATGTCTCCGCCCATGGCCGCAGATCCATTTCATGAGTCCAGGCGCTGCGATGCTGTTTGTGAAGGGCAACATATTGCGCGGCAATGGCGTCGGGCGAAAGCACCTTGTCCGTCGCTTTAGCTTCGTCGAAATCTGGGCGCAGTCCGCGAATGAATTCTGTATCGATGCCGCCGTCGATAACAACATGCGCAACGTGGATATTTTGAGGCCCCAATTCACGCGCCATCGATTGTGCCAGCATCCGCAGCGCGCCCTTTGCGCCGGAGAAAGCAGAAAAGCCCTTGCCTCCGCGAAGGCTCGCAGTTGCGCCTGTAAAGATGATCGAGCCCGATTGCCGATCGACCATGCGCTTGGCAACCTCGCGGCCCATCAGGAAACCGGCAAACGCGGCCATTTCCCAAACCTTACGATAAACCTGCGCGGTCGTTTCAAGCACAGAAAAGTTCACATTCGCGCCGATGTTGAACACCGCAACTTCGATTGGTCCGACATCGCGTTCGATGGCATCCACCATCGCAACGACCTCTTCTTCAATACGTGCATCCCCGGGATAGGCCCGTGCGGCAAAGCCTTCATCGCGGATTGATTGTGCGAGCGCTTCGAGCTGTTTAGCATTGCGGCTGCGGCGATTGACGCAAGCGGTCAGGCCTTCGCGCGCAAATGCTTTGGCAATCGCCCCGCCCGTTGCGTCGCCTGCACCCACAATCAAAGCAGCCGCCATGTGATTCTCCTTTGTGACTAGATTAGCTATGATAATCATAGTAACAAGTGATTTATGCCGAAGCGCACTAACATCGACACCAGTTATTGCCCTGTCGCCAAATCGGCGGATGTTGTCGGTGACCGGTGGACCCTGCTAATTTTACGGGAAATGTTTTTTGGACGATGCCGGTTTGACGATTTTCAGTCGAACACCGGCGCGACACCGCAAATGCTGGCCGACCGGTTACGACAGTTGACGCAACATGGTGTGGTAGCCCGCGAACCATATCAGCAACGCCCGCTTCGATACCAATATGAGCTTACGGATAAGGGCAAGGACCTGTTTTCGGTACTATATGCGATGCGCAACTGGGCCGAACGCTGGTGTCGCGCAGAAGGCGCACCATTGGCGATACAATATACTCATCGCGCATGCGGACATGATGTAGGGCTGGAAACAACTTGCCCAAATTGCGGCGAGGAGCTGCGTTATGGCGATCTCAAGGGATCGATTAACGCCTAAGCCTTCTCAAGCGTGCATTGCAGCGGATGCTGGTTCTTTGCAGCGAAATCCATGACTTGGGTCACTTTGGTTTCGGCCACTTCATATGTGAATATGCCACACACGCCGACGCCTTTCTGGTGGACATGCAGCATCACGCGGGTCGCCTGATCGGTATCCATAGAGAAGAAAGCCTTCAGCACATGGACTACAAACTCCATCGGCGTGTAGTCATCGTTGAGCAGCAGTACCTTATACTGGCTGGGCTTCTGTGTTTTGGGGCGGGTGCGCGTCGCAAGGCCGACGCCGGGACGTCCGGTTCCACCGTCTTTGTCGTCGTCATCGTCGATCATGAAAATCTGCATGTAGGTAAAAGAGGATAGGGCAGGGGGGCTGCGCAAGCCCCGTTTGTCGCCAAAGGGCAACTATTCAAAAAGAAACCGTCCTTTCCATGCAGGAAAGGACGGTTTCAAATTTCATGCGCCGGTTCGCTCGAGCTTCCCACCGCCTTTGGGAGGAGGAGAGAGAGGGCGGCAGATGCTCAGAAACGCACCGGCACATTCTTCAATGAAAGCTTATGCAGCCTTCTTGAAAAGCTCAGTCGTCGCCGCGATACGGTTCGAAATTGGCTGGAACATGTCGCTGACCAGCTTGACCATCGCTTCGGTGTTCTTCGAAGTCTGGGCAACAGCAACGTCAAAGCTCTTGCGAGCAAATTCGCCCTGCAACTTGACGAAATCGGTAGGCGACTTGACTGCAGTCATTTCCTTGACAGCAACCTGTGCTTCTTCGAAATTCTTCTTGGCATATTCGATGTTGGTTTTGCCCATGTCCTGCGCGCCCTTGGCGACAATCTTGGCAGCTTCAACCATCGCTTCTACGTTCGCCTTGTTGAATTCAACGGCGTCCGCAGCATATTTCTTGCCCTTTTCAGCGGCTTCGGTTGCTTTTTCGCGGATGTCTGCGAAATATTCAGTTGCCTTTTCGGCGGTAGCTTTAACAGTATCGGTCATCTTTGTTACTCCTTGAGCAATCGGGGTGGGTTCGACAGAAACAATTTTCGTAACCAGCGCTGCAGCAGGCTTCGCAGCCTTAACCGGCGCACGCTTGATAGCTTTGACCGGGGCAGGCTTTGCGATTTTCGCGACAGCAGGTTTTGCAATCTTCACCGGAGCTGGCTTTGCGGCCTTAACCGGAGCTGGAACAACCTTCGCTGCTTCAGGAGCGGACGTTTCCGCCTTAACCTGTGTAGCAACCGGGGTTGCAGCTGCAGGAACAGTTGTTTCGACCGCTGGCTTTGCAGTTTCGGTCGTCACTGAAGTATTTGCATTGCTGGCCATATCGAGCACCATTTCTGTTGTGTTGCACTGCACAATAATGAATCGGGCAGACTATGTCAACGAAAAATGTTGCAGTGCACAAAAATGTGATATTCGGCGTTACTCGGCCAATGTCAGGCGTTCAAACCGGTCATAATGATGATCTGCAGAACCAAATTGATTCTCGATCATCGTCGCACGCTTGAAATAATGGCCGATGGCCAATTCCTGCGTGATGCCGATACCGCCATGCGTCTGTATGGCGTTCTGCCCGACGAATTTTGCTGAACGGGACACCTTCGCCTTGCACGCCGATACCGCAGCCATGCGTTCCGCGGCTGGCAGGTCGAGCTTAAGTGTTGCCATTGTAGTCATCGATTTCGATTGCTCGACTTCCATG
>JBGSVG010000315.1:0-5836 GCA_041753095.1 Sphingorhabdus sp.
CCACATTGTCTTTTTTCAATTCGGCACGGTAGCCCGCCCCCTGCAACGCAGTTACCACCGACGCTGGGCTGGACGCGCAGACCATGTCTGCAGCACAGGCATTTTCGTCTACCGCATTGCCCGATGATGATAGTGTTACAAACAAAGCCGCAGTGGGAATCATATAAGGTCGCATAATAAACTCCTTCGGCCTTGACCCTCTTCTAACCATCACCGCACGCACAAGCGTTCCGGTGTACCGGTATCATTGCGACGAGCACTTATGTTCTTTATTTGTTCTCATAAATATGCCATCGTCAGGAATGAGAAAACTTCAGCCAGTCAGAGGACGTGGAGCACCTAACAATGCCACCCCTGTTCGCTTTAATCTGATGAAGCGGGAGCATGACGGCGACTGGATGGACGTTCGGCAGGACATTGATGGAGACGTTTTTCAGTTCAAAACGACCGTAACTGAAGAATTTCCGAAATCCATTCTGTCGTTCAACAGTTCGCCGGACCTACCCTTCGATCGATCCGTAAATGCTTATCGCGGATGCGAGCATGGCTGCATTTATTGCTACGCGCGGCCAAGTCATGCCTATCATGACCTGTCGCCGGGGCTTGATTTCGAACGTGTGTTGTTCGCCAAACCCAACGCGGCAGATTTGCTTCGCAAGACGCTGGCGAGACCGGGTTACAAGGCTGCGACGATTGCGATTGGCACCAACACGGACCCTTATCAGCCAATAGAGCGAAGCTATCGGATAACCCGTGGCATATTAAATCTGATGGTCGAAACATTGCATCCGATTGTCATCACTACGAAATCTGCGCGAGTGGTGGAAGATATCGACTATCTTGCCCAGCTGGCGAATAAGCAGCTGACCGGTGTGGCTATTTCAGTGACTTCGCTCGATGCGAAACTGGCCCGAATTCTCGAGCCGAGAGCGTCGTCGCCAATGACTCGGCTCGCGGCAGTCCGCAAGCTTTCGGAGGCAGGAATTTATGTTCATGTGAATATCGCGCCGGTTATACCTGCAATCACCGATAATGAAATTGAGGCGATTGCTGCTGCGGCTGCTGAACACGGCGCATCGAGCATCAGCTGGATTCCGATCCGTTTGCCGCATGAAGTAGCGCCTCTATTCCGCGATTGGCTTGATGTGCATTTCCCTGACCGCGCATCCAAGGTGATGAACCATATCCAGGACATGCGTGGCGGGAAGGACAATGACCCCGAATTTTTCACGCGTATGAAGGGGCAAGGCGCGTGGGCTCAACTCATTCGGACGCGAATGAAAATCGCGGTACGCAAACACGGGCTGGATAGTTCGAAATGGAATGTGCGGAACGACTTATTCGTGCCGCCCAATCTCGACGGACAAATGTCGCTGTTTTGACTATTCTTCCAGTACGAAATCCTTGAATTGCTGACGCAAGGCAACTTTTTGGATTTTGCCAGTGCCAGTGTGCGGTAGTTCATCTACAAACAATACCCGGTCAGGCATCCACCATTTGACTATGCGTTCGGCAAGATACGCTTTTACCGTTTCCTCATCGACATCCGCGCCAGGTTTCTTGACGGCAATCAGCACAGGCCGTTCATCCCATTTGGGGTGGGCGACACCGATCGCCCCAGCTTCAGCGATACCTGGGCAACCAACCGCGATGTTTTCCAGCTCGACCGAACTAATCCACTCGCCGCCTGACTTGATTACATCCTTGACCCGGTCCGTGATTTGCATCGTTCCATCAGGGTGGAGAACTGACACATCGCCAGTATCAAACCACTGTTCGGCATCGACGCAGTCGGCTTCGGCCTTGAAATAGCGCTTGATTACCCATGGCCCGCGAATTTGCAGCGCGCCTGACGTCACACCGTCACGCGGCGCGACATTGCCGTCCTTGTCGATAACGCGCAGCTCAACACCAAATGGCGTCCGCCCTTGTTTACACACGACATCGATCTGCTCGTCGAGGGTCAGGTCGTCCCAGTTCGGCGTCGGCGCACCCATCGTGCCAATCGGCGAAGTCTCAGTCATTCCCCACGCATGCGATACCCGCACGCCCGATTTCATCAATCGCTCGATCATCGCGCGTGGAGCCGCTGAGCCGCCAATTGTTACAAGCTTCAGCTTGCCCAATGACGCGTCGCGTCCGGCTGCGGCCTCTGCATCCAAATGCCCGAACATCGCCAGCCATACCGTCGGTACGCCGGCACTGTGCGTTATGCCCTCTTCCAGCATCAATTTGTGCAATATCGGTGCTTCGTTAGTAGTAGAAAACACAAATTTCACGCCAGCGGCGGCACCTGCAAAAGGAAGTCCCCAGCTTGCGGCGTGAAACATCGGGACAATTGGCAGCAACGCCGCTTGCGGACTGAGATCGAACACCGATGGCGCGATTTCTGCCATTGCGTGCAGCATGGTTGACCGGTGCTGGTACAAAACGCCCTTCGGATTACCAGTCGTGCCGCTGGTGTAGCAAAGCATGCACGGATCGCGCTCGTCGCCGGTGGCCCATTCGTAATTGCCGTCTTGCGCCGCGATAAGTGCGCCGTAGCTCGTGGCATCATCGAAGACGATATAATGCTCGACCGTCTGCAAATGCGGCTTCAGCCGGTCAACGATGGGCTGGAATGCCGCATCATACATCAGCACTTTGTCTTCAGCATGGTTCATGATGTAGATCAGGTCTTCATCAAACAACCGGATATTGACCGTGTGAATAACGCCGCCGAAGCCGATTGCTCCATACCAAGCTGCAAGGTGGCGATGGTGGTTCATCGCAAAAGTCGCAATGCGGTCGCCTTTTTGCAGGCCAAAACTGGCAAAAGCCTGCGCCAGTTTCCGCGCCTCGGTTGCTACGCCACCCCAGTTGGTCCGCTCGATGCTGCCATCGGCCCAACGTGTCACAATCTCGCGTGTGCCATGCTCACGTGCAGCATAGTCAATCAAACGGGGAACCCGGAGGTCCCAATCCTGCATGGTGCCGTGCATGGCTCTCTCCTGTTTTGTTTATATCCTAATGCACCAATGCCAAAGCAGGCCCCATTGGCGCAAGCTCTACATTGCCGATACCATCAATTGCCTTCAATTTGTCCAACAGCGACGCATCGAGCTGATAGCGCCGACCGAGCACGATATGTGCCCAGCGGCCATCGGCAGTGCGAGTTTTGACGACCAGTTCACTTTTGCCACCGTGCAACGGTTCAACCAGCCGCGCGAGCTGCAACAACGCTGCTTCCTGGGTAATGTCCAACTGCATTTTAAGGCGTGAGACACTGGTCAGGCTGCTGAGTGGTTTTGCGCTCTTGACGGTAAAACTGGGAACTTCATCGCCGGGGCGCATGTCCATTTCGCAGTGGAGCAGCAAACACGCGGCTTCTTTTGCCCATTCGGACAGCTGTACACCGACAGCTTCGTCGAAACAGCGCACCGAAAACTGTCCGCTCTGATCGGAAAAATCTGCAACCATGAAGCGCTTGCCCTTGCGCGATTCACGCCAGCGCACACCCTCAATCAACGCAGACATTGTGGCCGCCCGGCGGACGCCTTCTGGAATGGGACCGCTTTCCAGCCACGTCGCATAAGATTTCGCGCCATGGCTTGCCGCAATGGCGTCATATTGCGAGCAAGGGTGCGCCGAAAAATAGAAACCGAACGCTTCCTTTTCCCGGCTCATCTGCTCGCCAAGCGACCATGCCGCACTCTGGTCGATCCTCAATTTGGCGATATCGGAGCCACCTTCACCGAACAGGCCGCCTTGGCCGCTTTCCCGCGAATCGCGCGCCGATTGCGCCGCCGCAAGCAAGGTTTCCGCAGCGGAATGGACTGCGGCCCGATTTGGCTCAAGTACATCAAATGCGCCCGCCGCAGCCAAATTCTCCAGACTGCGCCGGTTCAATTGTGCCGGGTCAGCACGGTTGGCAAAATCATCGAGGCTAGCAAATGCACCATTCGCGTCGCGCTCGGTGATAAGGACCTCCATCGCCTTCTCACCGACATTCTTGATGCCGCCGAGCGCATAACGAACCGCAAGTCCGCCCTCGCCGTCGCTCTCGACGATATATTCCGCCTCGCTGCGATTCACATCAGGCGGCAAGCACGTCACTTCCAATCGTCGCATGTCATCAATGAAAATGCCCAGCTTGTCGGTCTGATGCATATCGAAGCACATCGATGCTGCAAAAAACTCTTCCGCATGGTGCGTCTTCAGCCAGGCAGTCTGGTACGCGAGCACAGCATAAGCCGCAGCGTGGCTCTTATTGAAACCATAGCCAGCGAACTTGTCGATCAAATCGAACAATTCGTTGGCACGATTGGGCGTAATATTATGTGCTGCGCAACCGGTCACAAAGCGCCCGCGCTGCGCATCCATCTCGGCCTGAACCTTCTTGCCCATTGCGCGGCGGAGCAAATCTGCTTCGCCAAGGCTGTAGCCCGCCAATATCTGCGCGGCCTGCATCACTTGTTCCTGATACACGAAAATCCCGTAGGTTTCGTTCAGCACTGGCTCTAGTAAATGGTGCGGATATTCGATGGTCTCCTCACCATTTTTCCGGCGGCCGAACATCGGGATATTGTCCATCGGACCAGGCCGATAGAGCGAGACGAGTGCGATGATGTCACCGAAGTTGGTCGGTTTGACCGCGGCCAGTGTGCGGCGCATTCCTTCGGATTCAAGCTGGAACACGCCCACTGTATCACCGCGTTGGAGCAATTCATAGACAGCCGGGTCGTCATGCGGCAGCAGGTCGAGATTGATCTCAACCCCGCGTTTGGCCAGCATCTGGCAGGCTTTTTGCAGAACCGAGAGCGTCTTCAGTCCCAAAAAGTCGAATTTTACTAGCCCCGCGCTTTCGACATATTTCATGTCGAATTGCGTTACCGGCATGTCCGAACGCGGATCGCGATATAGCGGCGCTAACTCCGACAATTCGCGGTCGCCAATAACCACACCCGCCGCGTGCGTTGAGCTATGGCGTGGCAGGCCTTCGAGCTTCATCGCAAGGTCGAAAAGCCGCTTCACTTGCTCGTCGCGCCGATACTCTTCGCGCAATTCGGCCACGCCGCCCAGCGCGCGTTTCAGATCCCACGGGTCGGTCGGGTGGTTCGGCACTTGTTTGCACAACCGGTCGACCTGGCCATAGCTCATTTGCAGCACGCGGCCCGTGTCCCGCAAAACCGCGCGCGCTTTCAACTTTCCGAAGGTTATAATCTGCGCGACTTGCCGCGAGCCATATTTCTTTTGCACATAGCGAATAACCTCGCCACGTCGCGTTTCGCAGAAGTCGATGTCGAAATCAGGCATCGACACGCGGTCAGGGTTCAGGAAACGTTCGAACAACAGGCCAAGTTTGATCGGATCAAGGTCGGTAATCGTTAGTGCCCATGCTACCAGTGATCCTGCGCCCGAACCGCGTCCCGGGCCTACAGCAATATCCTGCTCCTTCGCCCATTTGATAAAATCGGCAACGATCAGGAAATAGCCGGGGAAGCCCATCGAGCAGATGACGTCGGCTTCGAATTGCAACCGGTCAAAATATAACTGCCGCTCTACCGCGTCGGTGATGCCTGCAATTTCTAGCCGCTTTTCGAGGCCTGCGCGCGCATCTTCGCGCAACTGTGCATCCTCGGCTGTACGATCACCGGCGAGGCTTGGCAGGATAGGGCTGCGATATGGTGCAGCCGCTGCGCAGCGCTGCGCAATGACAAGGGTGTTGGCGAGTGCTTCGGGCAAGTCTGCAAACAGCGCGCCCATCTGCTTGCCGGTTTTTATCCAGGTTTCACGGCTACTTTTGCGGCGGTCCTGATTTTCGACATATTCGCCATCGGCGATGCACAGCATGGCA
>JBGSVG010000316.1:0-2633 GCA_041753095.1 Sphingorhabdus sp.
GTATCCTGACCGGCGACTAATCGCATTTTACATTTACCGATTATTGACCTTATCGTTTTAGAACTTTCGATGGGGGATGTTGATGGGTTACCTGACGTCGCAATATCGGAAAGTCGAACCAGCCAAGCTGGAACAGCGTGATGCTGTGCGCCATCCTGTTTTGCTCGGTAAGGCGACTGTCCGGCGACATGCCAAACATCCTATCGAAGCGCGTCTGGTCGACCTGTCGATATATGGATGCCGCGTACTTATCGACGGCAGCATTAAGGTTGGTGACCGCTTGTGGCTGAGATTGGCAGGTAGCGGTCCTATCAGCGCTACCGCCGTTTGGTCCGAGGGGGACCGGCTCGGTTGCAAGTTCGACGAAATGCTCGACCGCGCTTTGTTCAGGGAACTGACTTTAAACGGCGGTTGACCCGGTTGCTGCGCTCGCTAATGATTTAATCGACCGATTAAATTGAGGAGCAGCGCGATGGATTTCAGTCTTTCCGAGGAACAGCAGGCACTGAAAGAAACCGCGCGCGTTTTTGCGCAAAGGGAGCTTGCGCCGCTGGCTGCGGGCCTTGAGGCAAATAATGAACCGCTGTCGCATGATACAGTCAAGCATATGGCTGCTATGGGCTTTTTGGGGATCAACATCCCGGAGGAACTGGGCGGACTAGGCCTTTCGAATCTTGACGCGCTTATCGTGCTGGAGGAACTCGCCAAGATTTCAAGCGCGGTCGCTTTTCCTGCCTTCGAGGCCAATGTCGGTCCTGTCCACGCTATCCGCCATTTTGCACCTGACGCATTGAAACAGCGCATCGTGCCAGCTGTGTGTCGAGGCGAGATGATCGTTGCGGTGTCGATGTCCGAACCCGATGCAGGCACTGCGCTGACCGACCTGACCACGCGCGGCGTAATAAATGGCGATATGGTCACTATCAACGGTACCAAGCGCTGGTGCTCGGGCGGCGGGCATAGCGATGCCTATCTGGTCTATACGCGGCTGTCCGATGCACCCGGTGCGAAAGGCATTGGCGCGGTACTCGTCGACAAAGGCACATCTGGGCTGAGTTTTGGCGAACCCGAAACGCTGATGGGCTTCCGCGGCGTCCCCTCCGCCGACATTTATCTCGATAATGTGATGGTTCCGGTCGGCAATATCGTTGTGCCGGCGGGTGGTTTTGCAAAACTGATGGAAGCGTTCGACCTTGAACGTTGTGGCAATGCGACCATGGCGCTGGCGCAGGCCTCAGGCGCGCTGGAGGATGTGCTGGCTTATGTGCAGGAGCGCCAGCAATTCGGCAAGCCGCTCGCCGATTTTCAGGCGGTGCAGATGAAGCTGGCCGAAATGCAGATGGAGGTCGAGGCCGCTCGTTTGCTGATTTATCGTGCTGCGGTAAATGCCGACAAGGGACTGCCCTCAATTCTCGACAGCAGCACCGCCAAATGCTTTGCCAACCAGATTGCCCGCAGCGTCACCGGCAACGCCGTGCAGATGATGGGTGGCTATGGCTATTCGACCGCATATCCGATGGAACGCCGCATGCGCGACGCATGGGGCTGGGGCATTGCGGGCGGTGCGATCGATATCCAGAAGGTCAACATCGCCAGCGCCATGGTCGGACGGCGGTTTGACCAGCGGAGGTAAAACTCAATCCAGATCCCAAGCTCGTTCGCCGTGGCTGGCGATATCGAGGCCGTCGCGTTCTTGATCTTCGCTGACGCGCATCGGCAGGACCATCGAGACCATGTAGCCGATGATGAGCGTTACCACGGCGGAGTAGACTGCAACGATGGCAACGCCCTTCAATTGCACCCAAAGCTGCGATGCCATGCCCGCCCCTTCGGCGTAACCGACGCCGCCAAAGCTCTCGCTGGCAAAAACCGCGAGCAATAGCGATCCGGTCATGCCGCCGACGCCGTGAACTGCAAAAACGTCGAGCGAGTCATCGATTTTGAGGGTACTTTTGATCAGACCCACGAACCAGAAGCAAATTATACCTGCTAGCACTCCAATGATGATCGCACCGCCCGGCCCAACGGTGCCAGCAGCAGGAGTAATCGTTGCAAGGCCAGCAACCGCACCTGTCGCAAAACCGACGGCGGTGGATTTGCCGACCTTGATCCGCTCGATCAGCATCCACACAAGCGCGGCAACCGACGCTGCAACATGTGTGTTGATGATTGCGCTCGCCGCTGCGTCATTCGCCGCGAGTGCCGAGCCGCCGTTAAAGCCAAACCAGCCCACCCAAAGCAAGCCTGCACCCGCAACCGTCAGCGCCGGACTATGCGGTAGCATCAACGTCTTGGGAAAGCCGATACGTTTGCCGAGCATCAGCGCCACAACCAGTGCCGAGATACCTGCTGTGGTATGAACGACAATTCCGCCCGCAAAATCGATTACGCCTTGTTCGGCCAGAAACCCTCCGCCCCACACCCAGCGGGTGACAGGAATATAAACCATCAATGACCAAAGCCCACTGAACGCAACCACCCAACCAAAACGCGCACGTTCGACCCATGCGCCAACGATGAGGGCTGGAGTGATGACTGCAAAGGTCATCTGGAATAACGCGAAAGCGAGCTCGCCTATCGACTGGTCTTCGCGGACCGAATCGAGCAAACCATTGAACATGAAATTTTCGGGC
>JBGSVG010000317.1:0-3049 GCA_041753095.1 Sphingorhabdus sp.
CGCAAGTTCAAGATGCTCCTTTTTGCCGACCAATGACACATCGCCGCGCACGGTCTGGACATCGCCCATCAGGCCCAGTTTATATTTCACGCGCAAGATGCGCCGCACCGCGTCGTCAATACGCGCCGCAGGAATTCGACCGTCACGGGCAGCAGCTAGCGTCGAGTCAAAAAGGCCCTTCCAGCTATCGGGGGCCATAAACAGATCAAGCCCCGCATTGATGGCAGCTGGGCAATCGGTCGCCGAACAGCCCGCAACTTGGCCGTGTCCGTTCCAGTCACCGACCACCAACCCGGCAAATCCCATCCGGCGTTTCAACACGTCGGTCAGCAGCGATTTATTGCCGTGATGCTTCACCCCATTCCAACTGGAGAAACTGGCCATAACGGTCAGCGCGCCCGCGTCGATTGAAGCCGGATAGCCCTGCGCGTGTTTCGCCACGAGCTCTGCTTCGCCGATTTGCGCATCACCCTGGTCGCGGCCATCCATCGTACCGCCGTCCGCTAGAAAATGCTTTGCGGTTGCAGCGACCCGGTTCGCTTCGAGCGGCTTTCCTGCAACCAGTTGGCCTTGCAGTCCAAGCGTCATTGCTTTGGCGTAGCTGGCGATCAATGCCGGGTCGGAAGAATAGCCCTCATAGGTCCGGCCCCACCGCAAATCCTGCGGTGCAGCAAGAGTAGGCGCAAAGGTCCATTCGATCCCGCTCCCTGAAATCTCGGCAGCGGTCGCCACCCCTATGCGTTCGATGAGGCCGACATCACGGGTCGCGCCCAGACCAATATTATGCGGAAAAATGGTCGCTTCTGGCAGGTTCGAATGACCATGAACGGCGTCCACGCCGAACAGGATCGGAATGCCGGCGCCCGATTTACGTGATTCCTCACGGAATTCACCAACCAGCCGAGCCCACTTCGCCGCACTCGCACGTTCATCGCCATATGGCCCGGAATTACCACCCGCCAATATCGAACCGAGGGGATATTCTGTCAGATCTTCCGGTTTGATTGCACTGATATCGGCCTGAATCAGCTGTCCGACTTTTTGCTCCACCGTCATTTTTGCAACGAGTGCGGAAATCTCGTTTTCAGTCTTTGCGTGAGAAATTGTTGATGGACTGGCGGCACTAGGCCAATTGTTCGGATTTGCGACGGTTCCAACATTAGCGGCGGAAGTAATTGTGGGATCGGATGGCGTAGCGACAGACACACACCCTGCCAAAGCAAAGGCCAACAACGCTCCTGATCGCCCGAACCGCATCAAATCCACTCCCGAAGTTCATTGTGAACGTTATCATTGCTCGATGACAGCAACCGAAGTGAAAATCAAGCGGCATTGTTTGGCGACATGCCCGACATGCTGATAATGAAAAGCCAGAGTGTCGGGCATTTCAGAGGCAAATATAAGACGGCCGGACGTCTGCGCAATCCTTCCATAACGCGTCCATCAGCCTTCGCCTGTTGGCACCAGAACCATCTTCAACTTGCCGACGGGTAAGCCAACTCCCGCCGCTTCACACAGCACAAAGCGACCGGCGTTTACAAATCAAGATTGATCAAATTCTGCGCACCAAGCCGTCGGCAATATACCGCAGGCTGATCAAGACCCCAAAAATATAATGTCAGCGGCGAGGCCAATAGGACGCTCGCGCGTGATTGCGTAAATTGGGAAAAACACCATCGAAACGGGAGGGGTCCCTTTTTCAATCGCATAGGCGCGGATATTCCAGTTGCGGTAACCGATAAAATCCCGCTTTCAGATGGCCCGCATCGCAATATCGCCTAACTTGCTCCAAAACATCCGTCAGTCGGGATATTTTAGCTTCGAAGCGATGACCCTATAACCAGTATCTGTATATTTCAGGAGTGTGATACGAAGGCCGGCTGACAATCTGGTCTGCCATTGCTCAGGGGGACCAGACATTGTCTTTCTGACCGCAAATCAGGACTATTTTGCCTCTTACCTGTCAACCGGGATTATTGCTGACGAGCTCTGATCAACTTGCCCGAGGCCGTTTACAAATACTGGCAGCAGCGCTTGTCGTCTGGCATCGCTCGATCCTCCCAAAAAGACTCCGATGCTTTAAAACCAAGCGAAGGCCATGTGTCGGCGACTGTTGCTCTGCACAGCCCCCACCAGATCCTGCTTCAGCTCATCGACCCTGCAACAATGCGCATGCCTCTTTTTCTGAGATCACCTCAGCATATTTGGCCTGCAAGTCGAACAGATTTGCTTCATGTGGGGCGATGTGACGGTCACCGCACGCCTCGCGCACCACGAAGGGCGCGAAACCGTACTGAAGTGCATCCAGAGCAGTCGCCCGGACACAACCCGATGTCGACATGCCCGTGATAATCAATGTGTCGATATTCTGGGTAGCCAGAGTTGAATCCAGTGATGTGCCGAAAAAGGCGGATGCATATTGTTTTGATATAATTTGCTCGCGGTCCATCGGTTCGAGTGTGGGCGGAAATGCACCCAATGGCGATCCTTTGACAAATACGCTGAGCGCCGGGATTTTTTTATAGAATAGCCCACCATCCGAACCACCGTCTTGATAGACAACGTTCGTGAATATCACTGGTATTCCGGCATTACGCGCTGCTGCCAGCAAACGCTCATTACTAGCAAGGGCATCCTCTGCGCCTGCGTAGAGCGGTGATGCCTTATCCAGATAGGCCATAACAAAATCGACGATCAAAAGCGCGGGATGTTTGCCAAAGGTCAACTGGCCATCAAACGCGCCCGAATAGTTTGCTGAAAGCTCTTCCTCGTCAGTCGGCATCAAATCGCCCCGGCGGCTTGCAGTTCAGCTATCTCGTCATCCGATATCCCAAGCAATCCACCGTAAATTTCGGAATTATGCTGCCCGACAATTGAGGGTGCTGGCGAACGCACGCCGCTGGGCGTCGCTGAAAATTTTGGAAAGGCACCTTGCATCTTTAACTTGCCGAAACGTTCGGTTTCAACTTCAACAATTGCCTCGCGCGCCTTGAAATGCGGGTCGGCGAGCATTTCCGGCGCACGATACACGCGGCCTGCCGGGATAGAA